>DATEPR010000214.1:0-3392 GCA_035273045.1 Pseudonocardiaceae bacterium
GCAACTGGGTGCTGATCCACCGCTGCCTGAGCTGCGGGCGGCTCCGGCTCAACCGCACGGCCGGCGACGACAACCCGTTCCTGTTGCTGCGGTTGGCCGCACTGCCGCTGACCATGCCGCCGTTCCCGCTGCCCCGGATGCTCGACAGTGAGGACTAGTCAGCATGGAACGGCCGGCTCGTTCCGCTCTGGTGGTTGGTCTCGTGGGTCATCCACGCTGAGCGGGATGGAGCCACATCGGAAAGGAGCCGGCCGTCATGCCCAGTGTCGCCCCTCCCGCCGGTCCGATCCACCTCGGTCTGGACGTGAGCAAGAACAAGATCGCTGTGGGGATTCTCCGCCCGGACCAGGCGGCCCCCGACGTGGAACTGATTCCCCACGATGAGCCCTCGGTCCGGCGGCTGATCGATCGATTCGCTGACCGGGACGGCCTGCGGGTCTGCTACGAAGCAGGCCCGACCGGCTTTGGGTTGCACCGCCTGTTGACCTCGCTGGGGGTGGCCTGCGACGTGGTGGCTCCCGCCATGGTGCCGCGGGCGCCGGCGGACCGGGTCAAGACCGATCGGCGTGACGCCCGCCGCCTGGCCCGGTTGCATCGGGCCGGGGAGTTGGTCTGTATCCGAGTACCCACCGATGCCGAGGAGGCAGTGCGTGACCTGTGCCGGGCGCGCGCGGACCTGGTGTCTGACCGCACCCGCGCTCGGCACCGGTTAAGCAAGTTCCTGCTGCGCCATGACCGTGTCTGGCGGGAGAATGCCTGGACGGTCAAGCATGCGCAGTGGCTGGCCGGGCAGCGGTTCGACCAGCCCGCGTTGCGCGCCACCTACGCCCACTATCGGGGGGTGCTGGCCGCCCGGGACGCCGAACTGGTCGCGCTCGAGGCGGACCTGGCCAACTGGTACCGACGTGCCCCCTTCGCCGAGGCGGTGGCTCGACTGGCCGCCTATCGAGGTGTCGCCGAGTTGGCGGCGTTGACCATCGCCAGCGAGGTCGCCGATTGGCGTCGGTTCGCCACCGCCCGAGCGTTTATGGGCTTCACCGGACTGGTGCCCAGTGAGTACTCCTCCGGCCAGGCCATACGCCGGGGTCGGATCACCAAAGCGGGCAACGCTCATCTGCGCACCCAGTTGATCGAGTCGGCCTGGGCCTACCAACACCACCCCAGCCTCGGGATCGCGCTGCGGCGCCGCCAGGACGGGCTACCCCCGGCCACCCTGGCCAGGTCCTGGGCCGCGCAACAGCGACTGTGCTCCCGCTATCGGCGCCTGGCCGCCCGCAAGACCAGCCGCAACATCGTCACCGTGGCGATCGCCCGAGAACTGGCCGGGTTCCTCTGGGCCGAAATGACCAGCGCCCAACCCTGATGACCACCCAAAGCCCGACACCATGAACGCGCATACCGCCTTCCCGGTCGGTCAGCTGGCCGTATGCGCCATGACCACGACGCGTCGGGACCCGCCGTGGCAGGACCGATCCCCGTCTGTTCTATGGCCAGCCGCGCCTACCCACAGCAGCGGGTATGCAGCGACCACGACCGCGGCTAGTCAGGGGCCACCTCCTGCGCATCCCCGACATGCGATCTCGACACGCGAACATCAGACAGGCGGCGCACCGACCCGCTTCGTCCCGACGCGTCGTGCCCACCGACCACGACCCCCGCCCCCGCTTCGCCAGCCTGGCCGCCCGACCCCCCGGTGCCAAGGCCACGCCCCTACGGGGTGGCTTCGCCAGCCTTGACACCCGTCGGGCCAGGCAGCCACGCCCACAATCCGCAGGCGGGACCCGGAAAACTGGGCATTCCATCATCCAACGGTCCACCAACTTGACATGCCGTTCCACATCAGAACAGGGCGTTGGCGAGGTCCCTGCGGGCCTTGAGCACCCTCGGGTCGTCCTGCGGGAACAGGTCGAACAGTTCGAGGACGTGCTTGCGCACCTGGTCCCTGTCGTCACCGGAACTGGACCGGACCACGCCGATCAGCCGCCGGAACGCCTCCTCGACCCGCTGGTCGGCCAGTTCCGCGTCCGCGGCGGCCAGTTGGGCGGCGACGTCGTCCGGTGCCGCGTCGGCCCTGGCCACCGACTCCGGGTCGGCGGCCGCCGCCCTGGCCATGAACCGGACCTGGGCGATCGCCGTCTTGGCCTGCTCGTTGGCCGGTTCGTTGTCCAGGATCCGCTGGTAGGCGGCCTCGGCCTCGGCGAAGTCGCCGCGCTCCAGGGCCTCCTCGGCGGCGGTGAACCTCGGGTCCTCCGGCTCCTCCGCCACCTCGTCGTCCTCGCCGGCCGGCGCGTTCCGCTCGGCCGCGGCGATGCCGGGCAACTGGTCGCGCAGCGCGTTCAACAGCGAGTCGATCCACTGGCGGACCTGGGGTTCGGGCAGGGCGCCGGCGAAGGCGTCGACCGGCTGGCCACCGGCGATGGCCACCACCGTCGGGATCGACTGCACGCCGAACAGCTGCGCGATCCGCGGGTTGGCGTCCACGTCCACGGTGGCCAGCACCCACGCGCCGTTGCCGGCCTCGGCGAGCCGTTCCAGGACCGGGGACAGCTGCGTGCACGGGCCGCACCAGGTGGCCCACAGGTCGACGACGACCAGCACCTGTAGGGAGCGGTCGATGACCTCGGTCTGGAACGTGGCCTCGGTGACCTCGACGACCCGCTGGGTCGGCACGCCCGAGGCGTCACCACCGGTATCCCCGGCGGCCTGGCGGCTGGCCGCGGCCTCGGCGCGGGCCTTCACCGCGGACAGGTCGACCGCGCCGGACAGCGCGGCGGAGAGGGCTGCATTCTGGCGTTGGCTCGGCCTTGTCACCACACCATCCTGGCACGTTCGCCGGAGTGCTCGCGGACCCCCCGGCACGCCGGCGGGCGTGCCGGAATGTTCCGGCTCACGACAGCTCCCGCACGGCGTCCAGGCCCATGGGGTTGGCCCGCATGGCGTCGTTGCCCTTGGCGATCCGCAGCGCCAGCGCGCCCCACAGCTCGGCCAGCCGCTCGGTGCCGGCCTCGCCGAGCGCCCGCCACGGCGCCGCGGCCGACTCGTTGGTGCGGTCCTCGATCCAGTGGCGCAGTTCGGTGCCGGCGTCGGTGATCGCGCCGGCCGCGGTGACCAGGCCACGGTCGGCCAGCCGGCCGGTGGCGTCCTGCCACTCCTGGTCCGACCACCGCCGGGCCGCCTTCAGGTAGTCGGCGTCGATGCCGCGTTCCGCGCCGAACAGCACCAGCGTCTCGCACGGGTCGAGATCGGCGGCGACCAGCGCGGCGACGTGGCCGTCTCCTCGCGACTCGCGCAACGTCGTCGCGGCCTGCCACAGGGCCAGGTGCGGCGCCTCCGGCATGGGCACGACGCTGTTGGCCGCGGCCAGGATCCGGCCGGCGGTGGGTGCGGCCGCC
>DATEPR010000215.1:0-8010 GCA_035273045.1 Pseudonocardiaceae bacterium
GTCGAGTAGGCGATCATCCGCTGCTCGCAGTCCTCCAGCACGGTCGGCGCGTTCAACCGCGTGGCGAGGTCCTGCACGCAGCTCTGCAGTTCGGCATGGGTCACGGTGAGTCACCCCCGAGGCACAGGGCGGTGGCTCACCAAGATAGTTGAACTTGGTGCCGTTGGGGCAGGAGCAATGGATAGTTTGTTAACCCATTGCGTACTGTGACGAAACCGTGATGTTGGTGGACGGTCTACTGTGGCGGGCCATCACCTGCCCACCGCGTAGCCCTGGCCGCCGCGGGCGTTCGCGCCGGCCTTGAACCACTCGCCGTCCCTGGCGACCGCGCTGGTCCGGCCAAGCGACCACGGCTCCGCCACGGACACGTCATGGCCGCGCCTGGTCAGGTCGGTCAGCACGGCATCGCCCAGCGACCGCTCGGCCACCAGCCGGCCGGGTTCCGCGGTGCGCGGGTAGAACGAGCTGGCCATGTGCAGCGAGTGGAAGTCGGCCGCGTCCAGCGCCTGCTGCAGGTTCAGGCCACCGTGCACGACGTTGAGGAAGAAGTGCAGCGGCCACTGGTCCTGCATGTCACCGCCCGGCGTGCCGAACGCCAGGTACGGCTCGCCGTCGCGCAGCGCCATCGACGGGGACAGCGTGGTGCGCGGCCGGGCACCGGGCCGGATCGTGTTCGGCAGGCCCTCCTCCAGCCAGAACATCTGGCCCCGCATACTCAGGCAGAATCCCAGGTCAGGCACTGTCGGCGAGCTCTGCAACCAGGCGCCGCTGGGCGTGGCGGCGATCATCATGCCGTCCGAGTCGACCACGTCGACATGGCACGTGTCACCTGTGACAAGGCCGAGGACGGACTCGCTGGCGGGCCGCTGACCGTCCGGAGTCGACCACCGGGTCGGCAGCACCGGGGTGCGGCCGCCGGGACTGCCCGGCAGGTGGTCCAGGCTGGCCCGCTCGCCGATCAGCGCGGCCCGCTTCGCGTTGTAGTCGGGGTCGAGCAGGTCGGCCAGTGGCACGTCGGTGAAGTCGGGGTCGCCGTACCAGGCCTCGCGGTCGGCGAACGCCAGCTTGCTCGCCTCGACCACGGTGTGCACCCAGTCCGCGGACAGGTGGCCCATCCGGTCCAGGTCGGTGTTGGCCAGCAGCGCGAGTTGTTGCAGGAACACCGGTCCCTGCCCCCACGGACCGGTCTTGCACACGGTGTACCGGCCGTAGTCGAACGTCACCGGCCGTTCCACCGGCGGCTCCCAGCGGGCCAGGTCGTCCGCGGTGAGCAGGCCGCGGTGCGGGCGGCCGGACGTGTCCATCACCTCGTGGTCGGCGCAGAACCGGCCGATCGCCTCGGCCACGAAACCCCGGTACCAGACGTCCCTGGCCGCGGCCCACTGGCCGGCCCGGTCGCCGGCGTGCGCCTCGGCCTCGTCGACGATCCGCTGGTACGTCCGCGCCAGCACCGGATTGCGGAACCGGCTGCCGGCCGCCGGCACCGCGCCGCCGGGCAGCCAGGTCGCCGCCGACGTCGGCCAGTGGTCGCGGAACAGGTCCCGCACCGACTCGATCGCGTCGGACACCCTGGCCAGCAGCGGATGGCCGGCGCCGGCCAGCGTGATCGCCGGCTCCAGCACGTCGCGCAGCCGCAGCCGGCCCCACCGCTGCACCAGCAGCGTCCACGCGCCGAACGCGCCGGGCACCACGGCCGGCAACTGACCGCTGCCCGGCACCAGGTCCAGGCCAAGATCGGCGAACGCCGCCGGGGTCGCCGCGGCCGGCGCCACACCCTGCCCACAGATCACCGCCACGTCAGCGATCTCGTTGTCCCACAACAGGATCGGCACGTCCCCGCCCGGCCCGTTGAGATGCGGCTCGACCACCTGGAGCACGAACGCCGTGGCCGCGGCCGCGTCGGCCGCGTTGCCGCCCCGTTCCAGCATCCGCATGCCGGTGGCGGACGCGAGCCAGTGCGTGCTCGCGACCATGCCGAAGTCGCCGACGAGCTCAGGCCGGGTGATCAGCATGCGCGCTCCTCGCTGTGATGTCCGGGCCGCCCCGCACCGGGTCGACCAGATGGCAGGCGACCAGATGGTCGGCCGACGTGACGCCCGTCAGGGCGGGATCCTCGGTGCGGCACCGGTCCACCGCCACCGGGCAGCGGGTGTGGAACCGGCAGCCGGACGGCACCGCGGCCGCGCTGGGCAGTTCCCCGGTCAGCACGACGCGGTCCCGGGCCACGATCGGGTCGGGCACCGGCGCCGCCGACAGCAGCGCCTGCGTGTACGGGTGCTGGGGTTCGGTGAACAGGCGCTCCCTGGTGGTGAGCTCCACGATGCGGCCCAGGTACATCACCGCGATCCGGTCGCTGATGAACTCCACCACGGACAGGTCGTGCGAGATGAACAGGCAGGAGAAGTTCAACGCCTGCCGCAGTTCCAGCAGCAGGTTGAGGATGGCCGCCTGCACCGACACGTCCAGCGCGGACGCGGGTTCGTCCGCCACCAGCAGCTTGGGCCGCCGGATCAGCGCCCTGGCCAGCGCCACCCGCTGCCGCTGGCCACCGGACAGCTCGTGCGGGTACCGGGACCGGATCTCGGCCCGCAACCCGGTCCGCTCCAGCATGTCCTCGACCTCGCGCCGCCGCTCCAGCCGGGACCGCAGGCCCTGCTGGCGCAGCGGTTCGGCGATGATGTCGCCGATCGTCATCCTCGGGTTCAGCGACGAGTACGGGTCCTGGAACACGATGTGCACGTCCTGGCGCAGCGGCCGCATCCGCCGCTCCGGCAGGTTGCCGATCTCCTGGCCGAGCAGCTCGATGCTGCCCGACGTCGGCCTGGTCAGCCGGGTGACGCAGCGGCCGACCGTGGACTTGCCGCTGCCGGACTCGCCGACCAGCCCGAGGATCTCGCCCGGCCCGATGGTCAGGTCGACGCCGTCCACGGCCCGCACCTGGTGCCGGCCGCCACGCAGCCGGGAACCGCCCGAGTAGTACTTGGTCAACCCGCGCACGGTCAGGACGTCGTCGGTGGGCAGTTCAGTCACGGCTGGCCTCCCGGCCGGGGTGGTGACACGCGACGAGGTGGTCGTCGGGTCGGTCGTCGACCTGGCGCAGCAGCGGCCGTTCGGTGCGGCACCGCTCGGTGGCCCTCGGGCAGCGCGGCGCGAACTGGCACTCGTCCGGGTCGTCCACCGGCGCCGGCACCAGGCCGGGGATCTCGGTCAGCCGCCGCGACCGCGACCGCAGCGCGTTGGCCGGCAGCGCGTCCATCAGGCCCATCGTGTACGGGTGCTGCGGTTCGGCGAACAGCGAGTGCACCGACGCCTGCTCCACCGGCCGCCCCGCGTACATCACCACCACGCGGTCGGCCACCTCGGCGACCACGCCCAGATCGTGGGTGATCAGCAGGACCGCCGTGTCCAGGGTCCGGCACAGCGTGCGGATCACCTCCAGCACACCGGCCTGGATCGTCACGTCCAGCGCGGTGGTGGGCTCGTCGGCGATGAGCACCTTCGGGTCGCACGCCACCGCCATCGCGATCATCACCCGCTGCCGCATGCCGCCGGACAACTGGTGCGGGAAGCTGGCGCAGCGCCGCCGCGCGTCCGGAATGCCCACCAGGGTCAGCAGCTCCACCGCCCGGTCCAGCGCCTGGCCGCGGGACAGCGACTGGTGGCGGCGGATCACCTCGACGATCTGCTTGCCCACCGTGTACGCCGGGTTGAGCGAGGTCATCGGCTCCTGGAAGACGACGGAGATGTCCTTGCCGCGCAACGACTCCAGGTCCCGCTCGGCGAGCGAGGTGAGTTCCCGGCCGGCCAGCCGGACGGTGCCGCTGCGCGCCACCCCACCGGCCGGCAGCAGACCGGGGATGGACATCGCGGTGATTGTCTTGCCGCAGCCGGACTCGCCGACCAGCGCCAGGATCTCCCCGGGCGCCACGGCGAACGACATGTCCTTCACCGCCAGCACCGGGCCGTCCTCGGTGGCGAACGTGACCCGGAGGTGCTCGACGTCCAGTACCGTTGTGCCGCTCATCGGTGGTCCCTCGGGTCGAGCACGTCCCGCAGGCCGTCGCCGAGCAGGTTGAAGCCGAGCGTGGCCAACGCGATCATCGCGCCGGGATAGATGGCCAGTTGCGGTGCCTGGGTCAGGAACTGCTGCGCCGACGTGAGCATCAGCCCCCAGGACGCGCCCGGCGGCTGCACGCCCAATCCGAGGAAGCTCAGCACCGCCTCGCCGATGATCCCGTTCGGAATGCCCACCGTCGCCTGCACCATGAGCGCGTTGAACGCGTTGGGCAGCAGGTAGCGGAACATGATCGCGGCCGGCCGGGCGCCGTCCGCCACGGCGCCGCCGACGAAGTCCTGTTCCCGCAGCACCAGCGCCTCGCCCCGGGAGACCCGCACGATCGTCGGCAGCAGGCCGATGGACAGCGCGATCACCACGTTCCGCAGTGACGCGCCGAAGATCGCGGCGAACCCGACGGCGAAGATCAGGAACGGGAACGCCAGCACGGTGTCGTTCAGGCGCATGATCACCGGGTCCAGCCAGCCCTTGAAATACCCGGACGCCAAGCCGATCGGCACCCCGACCAGCATG
The DNA here is from genome assembly GCA_035273045.1 of Pseudonocardiaceae bacterium. GTDB lineage: Bacteria > Actinomycetota > Actinomycetes > Mycobacteriales > Pseudonocardiaceae > DATEPR01. The sequence goes on from DATEPR010000215.1 coordinate 4,589, forward strand.
GCCAGCGCCGTGGAGAGCACACCGGCGACCAGCGACACCCGGGCACCGGAGGCCAGCCGGGCCAACTCGTCCCGCCCCAGGTCGTCGGTGCCCAGGAGGTGGTGCGCCGACGGCGAGGCGAACGTCGTGGTCAGGTCCTGGGCCAGCGGGTTCGGCGTGACGAACGGCCCGACGATGGCCAGCACCAGGAACAGGACGACCAGCACCAGTCCGAGGATCGCCAGGGGCCGGCGCAGGAACCGCCTGCGCAACCGGATGCCACGCCGCACCGACGCCAGCGGCATCGGTGCGGCCACGACACTCATGCCACCACCTCGCTGGCGCTCGGCGGACGCATTCGCGAACACACTGTGCCCATTGATTCGCTCGCAAGCTCGCTCAGCGCGCCCTCCTCGCTGGCGCTCGTCGGGCGACTTCGCGAACGCGCTGTGTCCAATGATTCGCTCGCAAGCTCGCTCATCGCCGGTCCCCCGTCACCCGCAGCCTCGGGTTCAGCCAGGCATAGGTGAGGTCGACCAGCAGGTTGACCACGACGTAACCGAACACGGTCACGATGACCACCCCCTCGATGACGGGATAGTTGCGCTGTAGCACGGAGTCCACGGTCAGCTTCCCGAAGCCGGGGATCACGAAGATCTGCTCGGTGACCACCGCGCCGCTGATCAGCGCACCCAGTTGCAGGCCGAGCACCGTGGTGACGGTGGTCAGGCTGTTCCGCAGCGCGTGCCTGATCTGCGCCCGGTGCGACAGACCCTTGGCCCGCGCGGTACGCACGTAGTCCTCGGACAGCTGGCCCAGCAGCGCCGACCTGGTCTGCCGCATCAGCACGGCGGACAGGCCGGTGCCCAACACCAGCGCGGGCATGATCATCCGCCGCAGGTTCTCCACCGGATCTTCGGCCAGGCCGACGAAACCGGACGCCGGCAACCAGTGCAACCGGACCGCGAAGATCAGGATGGCCAGCAGGCCGAGCCAGAAGTGCGGCACGGACAGCCCGATCAGGCCGAAGCCGTTGGCCACCCAGTCGGCGAACCGGCCGCGCCGGACCGCGGAGATCACGCCGGCCGGGACACCGATCAGCACGCCGACCACGATCGCCAGGAACGCCATCTCCAGGGTGACCGGGATGCGCTGCACGAGAATCGTGGAGACCGGGATCTGGTCCGTGGTGGAGATCCCGAAGTTCCCGTGGAACACCTGGGTCACGTAGTCGACGTACTGGACCGGCAACGGCTTGTCCAGGCCGAACTGGTGCCGGATCGCCGCGATCAGCGCCGGCGTGGCGTCCTCGCCAGCCATCACCTGTGCCGGATCACCGGGCAGCGCGCGGATGCCGACGAAGACGGCCACGCTGCACAGGAACAGCACGATGACTGACGAGAACGCCCTGCGGAGGATGAACATGCCCATGAGGCGTTGTCCTCAGCCGCTCAGCGACGCGGTGGTGAACCGCGCCATGCCGTCCGTTCGGTAGTCCACGCCGGTCAGCTTCTTGGACATGCCGAGGAACCAGGTGTCGTGGTAGAGGTAGATGATCGGACGGAGCTGCTGGAGCAGTTGCAGCGTCTTGGCGTAGGCCGCCTTGCGTGCCGGCACGCCGGACACCGCCGCCGCCTGCTGGATGTCCTTGTCCAGCTGCGGGTTCTGCAGACCGGAGTAGTCGTTCGAGCCGTCCGTGGTGACCAGGTCGGACAGGTCGCCGTCCGGGTCGAGCCGGCCGGACCAGCCGATCAGGAACGTGTCGAACTTGCCGGCCTTGCCCGCCGCCAGAGCGGACGTGAAGTCGACCGGCTTGATCGTCAGGTTGAAGCCGACCTTGTTCTCCATCGACTGGATGACCTGGGCCATGCGGTCGACACCGGAGTCCGCCGGGATCATCAGCGTCACCGGGATCGGCGTCTTCATGCCGGACGCCGCCACGAGCTGCTTGGCCTTGTTCGGGTCGTACGGCGTGCAGTTCGCGTTGTCCGGCCGGTACACCATCTGCAGCGGGAACGGCAGGCAGTCGACGGACTGGGCGTTGTTCCATACCACCTTGTTGATGGTGTTGCGGTCCAACGCCATCTCGAACGCCTCGCGCAGCTGCGGGCTCTTGGCCAGCGGCGTGTTGACCGGACCGGCCGGGCTGGTGTCGCCGTGCGCGTTGCTGACGTTGATGGTGATGCCCTGGTAGGACGGGGCACTGACCGACTTGATGACCAACGACGAGTCGGCCTTCAGGCGCGGAATGTCGGTGGGGTTGAGCTGCTCGGCGGCGTCCACGTCACCGGACTGGAGGTTCTCCGCCATGGTCGTCGGGTCGCTGATGATCTTGAACGTGACGCCCGCCGCCTTCACCTTGCTGGCGTCGTAGTAGAAGTTGGACTTCACGAACGACAGTGACGTGCCGGACACTCGGCTGGAGTACTTGAACGGCCCCACGCACACGGGGTTGTCGCCGAACTTGTCGCCTTCCTTCTTCAGCGCGGTCGGCGACATGACCAGGCCGGCGCGGTCGGTGAGCTGGGCGACCAGCGGGCTGAACGGGCGGCTCAGGTGGAACACCACGGTCGTCGGGTTGGGCGCGTCCACCGACTTGACGGCCGCGATCTCCTTCGCCCGCGCCGATCCGGGCAGGGTCAGGTCGCGCTCGATGGACGTCTTCACGGCGGCCGCGTTGAACGGCGTGCCGTCGTTGAACTTGATGCCCGACCGCAGCGGAACGGTGACGGTCAGGCCGTCGGCGGACGTCTTCGGCAGCGCGGCCGCGAGTTGCGGGACCGGCTGGAGCGCGTTGTTCGCGTCGTACAGCTTCTGACAGAACGCCTGGAAGACGACCCGGGCGTCGAACGTGTTGGCGAGACTGGGGTCGATGGTGCCGGGGTCGCTGGCGAGGGCCATGGTGATGGTCCCGCCACCACCGGACGAGGACGTGGTGGGGCTGGCGCCGGGCGTACTACAGGCCGCCAGACCGGCCGCCGCCACGGCGAACAAAGCGATACTCACACGGACAGGGGGACGCATCGCCGCTCCTTACCAGGGTGGACGCGGGCTTTCGTCGCAACATAGACACCCCGTGCCGGGCGGCAGTATCGATGAATGACCAAGCCTGGCCGCCCCGATTTCGACGAATGTCAAAGGGCTGGCTGCGACTGCCCGTACGCGGCCGGCGTCTGGCCGACGCTGGCGCGGAAGTCCCGGATCAGGTGGGCCTGGTCGGCGTAGCCGAGCCGGTCGGCCAGTTCGGCCCAGGACACCCGCTCGCCGTCGCGGACCGCCTCGGCGGCGTCGATCAGCCGGTAGCGGCGCAGCACCCAGGTCGGCGACACACCCGCGTGGCGCAGGAACATCCGTTGCAGGCTGCGCGGCGCGATGCCGCACCGCCGGGACAGGTCGGCCAGCCGGCGCACCGAACGGTCCGTCTCGGCCACCTTCGCCACGTC
>DATEPR010000216.1:0-7641 GCA_035273045.1 Pseudonocardiaceae bacterium
CCCACCACCGAGCCCACCCGCACCACCCGGCAGGCCGACACCGCCGACACCGCCGATCACGCCTGGTCCGCCGGCCACGCCGATGCCTCCGGCCGGGGGACCGACGAACGACGACAACTGCGTCGACCCCATGTCGGGCAGCGCGCCGTCGTGCGACGTGGTCGACCGCGGCACCGACGGGTCGGGCTGGATCACCTGGGGCGGTGGCGGCGGCGGTGTGACGCTCGCCGGCGGCTCCGGCGCCGGGCCAGGCGTGGGCAGGCCGCCCACCGACGGCGGATGCCGGAAGGTCGGCAGCCCGTGGTAGGCCTGCGCGGACGTGTGCTCGTAGCGGCGCATCACCTCGACGGCCTGCTGCTTGCCGGCCGCCGTGCCGGTCTCGCCGGTCGGCGCCGGGGCGGCTCCGACGGCGTGCGCGTCCATCTGGCGGAAGTCGGCCGGCAGCGGCATCGTCCGGCGTGCCGTGTCGATGGCGTCGGCGTAGCGGCCGAGCCGGTGCGCGATCTCGCTGGCGGTCGTCGCGGCGTGGGTCGCCCAGTCCAGGGCCGGCTTGACCGCCTGCTCGGCCGACTCGGCGGCCGGCCCGTCCCACGCCGACATCAGCTTCTGCATCGCGGCGCGGGCGTCCTCGACCGCGTGGTCCATCTGGACGGACAGCATGTCCAGCGTGCGCGCCCGGCGCATGATCTCCGCCGGATCGGCCGGGAGGATCATGTCCCACAGGTTCTGGTGCGTGTAGTGCTCCCAGGGCACCTTGCCGAGCTCGGTCATTCGGCGACCGCCTGGGTCATGTCGGCCTCCACCTGCCGGTAGTTCGCCGCCGTCTCGTTGAGCGCGGTCACGATCCGCGTGACGTGCTCAAGGTAGGTGCGGACCGCGTAGCGCATGCCGCCGTCCGAGCCGAGCCGGTGGTGGAAGGCGTGCCCGACGATCTCCGCGACCGGGCCGGCGCCGTCCGGCAGCGAGGCGTCCAGTTCGGTGGTCCGCTCCAGTTGCCGCACCATCGCGTCGTACTGCTGGGTCAGTTTCGCCATGGCCGAGGTGAACTCGTCCATGTCGACGTGGAAACCAGCACCGGCCACGACGTGCGGGTCGTGGGTGTCCTTGAAGTGGTGGACCTTCGGGGTGCCTCGGTGGTGGCCGAGGCCGCCGATCTTGCTCACGTCACGGTGCGGGTTCTCCCGCTCCAGTCGCCGCGCGCCCTCCGCGCTGACCCGCTGGTGGTGTGTCACCGGATGTGCCCCTCGTTCCGTCTGGCGGACACCCAGGATTGTGCACGCTACGCCCCCGGCCCGAGCCCGGATTGCACAGCCGGACACAACGACGACTCAACCGGGACAGCCGGCGAGCCGTCCGGCAGGATGGGCGCACATGAACGACGTGGTGGTGGTGACGGGCGCGGCGGGTGCCCTGGGTCGCGCCGTGCTGGACGAACTGCGGGACCGGACCGTGGTGGCGCTGGACCGGCCCGGTGGCCCGCTGGACGCGGTGGGTGAACTGTCGTGGGTGCACCCGGTGCCCGTGGACCTGGCCGACCGGCCGTCGGTGGGCCGGGCGTGGTCGGCGGTGGACGACATCGGCACGCCCACCGCGCTGATCGCGCTCGCCGGCGGTTTCGTGCCCGGTTCACTGGCCGAACTGGACGACGGCGTGCTGCACGACCTGTGGCGGTCGAACGTGGTGTCCGTGCTGTGGGCGTGCCAGGAGGCCGCGCCGCGGATGGCGAAGGCGGGTGGCGGCGCCATCGTCACCGTGGGGTCGAAGACCGCGGTCGGCGGCCCGGCGCCGCTGGCCCACGCGACCAGCAAGTCGGCCGTCGTGCGGGCCAGCGAACTGCTGGCCGACGAGTTGCGGCCGCAGGGCATCCGGGTCAACTGCGTGCTCCCGTCGGTGATCGACACGCCGGCCAACCGGGCCTGGATGCCGGTCGACCTGGCCGCCCGCGCGGTGCCGCCGGCCTCGATCGCGAAGGTCATCAGCTTCCTGATCGGGCCGGACGCCGGGCCGATCAGCGGCGCCCGGATCCCGGTCTACGGCGACGCCTGACCCGGTCAACCGATCGGTTGACGGCCGGCCGGTCGATGCGGCGGCGCCCGGCTGGTTGCGACGCTTGCCGCAGGTCCGGCGTGGTGGTGGCCACGTTGAGTGGTGAGGTGATGGGTGTGCCGGACGGTCAGCACCGGATGACGATGCCGCTGTCCCAAGTGGACGCACTGGGGCGGCGGCTGATGCCGGCGCTGACCGCCGCGCCGTACGTGCTGCTGGCGGTGCTGGCCGGCGTCACGGTCGCGGTCAAGCACGGCCAGCCCGCCTCGCTGGCCGTGGACCTCGTGCTGTGCGCGGTGGCCGCGCTGTGGATGCTGGGCATGTTCACGCTGCGACCGGCGTGGCGGGTGCGGCCGCTGCCGATGGCGGTGTTCTTCGCCGGGTTCCTCGCCCTGCTGGCCGTGCTGGTGGTGCGGGACAGTTGGTTCGGGTTCCTCTGCGTCGCGGGTTACTTCTACGCGTTCGGCGTGCTGCCGTGGCCGTGGCGGCTGGGCGGGGTGGGTGCGGTGGCGTTCCTGGCCGGCACTGCCCAGGCGTCCGGCCTGGACCGGTCCACCGTCGGTGGCGTGCTGGTCTGGCTGGCCATCGCCCTGTTGAACATCCTGCCGATGTGCGGGTACGCCTGGGTCGACCAGCGCAACGACGAGATCGCCCTGCAACGGCAGCAGGCACTGGCCGAGGTCCGGTCGGCCAACCGGCAACTGGCCGCGTCACTGGCCGAGAACGCCGGCCTGCACGAGCAGTTGCTCGTCCAGGCCAGGGAGGCCGGCGTGCTGGACGAACGGGCCAGGATGGCCAGGGAGATCCACGACACCATCGCCCAGGGCCTGGCCGGGATCGTCACCCAGTTGCAGGCCCTGGAACAGGCGGAAGGCGATCCGGCGGAGTGGCGCCGGCACAGCGTGGCCGCGATCCGACTGGCCAGGGAGAGCCTGGCCGAGGCGCGGCGGTCGGTGGACGCGCTGCGGCCCGCCGTGCTGGAGACCGGGCGGCTGTCCGACGCGCTGTCCGACGTGGCGACCCGGTGGTCCGGGCTGCACGGACTCCCGGTCGAGGTCATCACCACCGGCACGGTCCGGCCGCTGTCGGCGGAGGCCGAGTTCGCGCTGCTGCGCACCGCCCAGGAGGCACTGGCCAATGTGGCCAAGCACGCCGAGGCGACCCGGATCGGCGTGACACTGTCCTATCTCGGCGACACCGTGGCGCTGGACGTGCGGGACGACGGGCGCGGGTTCGACCCGGCGCAGCCGTCGACGGGGTTCGGGTTGGTGGCGATGCGGGAGCGGATCGAGGGCCTGTCCGGGACGTTGTCGGTGGAGTCGGAGCCGGGCGGTGGGACGGCGGTGAGCGCGTCGGTGCCGGCGTCAGTCTGATTCGGCGTGCTGGGTGGCCAAATGGTCCCAGTCGTGGTCGAAGACCTGCTGGAAGTAGGCCGCGGCGGTCTCGTTCTCCAGGATCACGCCCGCGTCCCGGTTGTACAGGGTGCCGTCGGTCGACCAGTTCTGGCTGCTGACCAGGACGGCGGCGCCGTCCACGACGACTCCCTTGTTGTGCACGTTGCGCTGGATCCGCACGTTGTGCACCACGTCCAAGCCGGCGGACTGCAACTGTTCCAGGTAGCCGGCCGTCTCGTACTCGCTCATGATGATCCGCACCCGCACGCCCGCCGCCTGCCGGTCGACGACGGCCTGGACCAGGTCGGCGAACGCCCGTGACGTGGCGTCCACCTGCTTGGGCAGTTCGATGTACTGGAACTGCATGGACAGCGTCTGCCGCGCCGACTCGATGAGCGCCTTGACCGCGTCGACGTAGACACCGGGGTCCGGGGTCAGCAGCGGCGTGATCCGGATGGTGTCGGTGATCGTCGTGCCGGGGAAGAACTTGGCGAACGCCGGGGTCTGCTCACCGCCGGGGCCGGGTGGCGGCAGCGGCGGATCGGCCGGCGGGGACGGGTTGTTGTGCTGCCGCGCGACGGTCAGGTCGTTGGTCAGGTACGCCTCGAACACCTTCGCCAGTTCGGGGTGGTCCAGGACGACGTGCCAGTCGCGGTCGCGGTGCCGCGCCTCGGCCGCGTCCGCCGCGTCGGTCACCGGGTCGATGTCTGGCTGGTTCGAGTTGTTCCAGTTGCCGCTGGACAACCAGACCGACGAACCGTCCCGCACGGCCACCTTGATGTGGTACGCCGTCGGGTAGATCCACGCGGTCGCGATCTTGTCGGTCCTGGTCAGCGCCCATGCCTGGGTGAATCCGGCGCCCAGCGCGCCGGCCAGTTCGGCCGCTGTGGTGGCGTCGGTCTGGTCGGCGGTCGGGTTCTTCGGCGGGTGGTCCAGCACCAGCCGGAACGCCTTGCCCGCCACCGCGTCCCGCACGGCGGCCAGCACGTGCGCCGACGTGAAGTCGTAGAGGCCGACGGTCAGCGTCTGACGTGTCGCGGCCAGGAAGTCGCGCAGCATCGGCCAGCCGGCGTCCGGACTGGCGGCGACGTGGATCGTGGTGGGCGCGGTGACCGGGACCAGGCCGGCGTCCAGCGGTGCGGTGTAGGGCAGTTCCGGCTTGGGCACGGCGGCGAGGGCCGCGTGCGCGGACGCGCGGGTTCCCGGATGGTCACCGGCCAGGGTGCGCTCGTCCGCGAAGTGCGGCACCGAACCGGTGGCCGGGGTGAGGCGCAACTGGGCGGCGTACCGCTCCGGTTCCTCGATCTCCAGCCGCTTGCCCGCGGACGCCTGCCGCACGTCGACCGGCACGCCCTCGATCTCGGTGGGCAGCCGCTGGTCGGCCGGTGGGTCGGCGACCTTCCGCCGGACGGTCACCACGATCGCCCGCCGCCCGGTCAGCCAGTCGTCCCGCAACTGGTAGCCGGGCCGGACGGACAGCACGCCCGGTTGGTCGAACGCGGCGACGTGCCGCTCGATCAGTGCGTTCAGGTCGGTTCCGTCGCCGGGCATGGCCGCCTCCCGAGGTCCCTCGCCAGGGAGGTCGGCGGTACGCCCGAAGGAGTTACGCTGAGTGCGGCGTGTCGCCTGATCGGACCAACGGCGTGTCACGATCGGGTAGCGTCTGATTCCTGGCCGGAAATCAGCATTCGCCGGCGAATGCCGTCGGCGTGCCGGGGGATCGGGTAATGTAGCGTGTCCGGCCGATACGGTGGCTGCTCTGGCGCGGACTACGGGTGCGGGTGGGGTTCGATGACGCGGGTCTTCCTCAGTTGTACGCGAACCGACGCCGATCCGGCGCGTCGCCTGACGGAGGAGCTGACCGCGGCCCGGGTGGACGTGTTCTGGTGGCAGAATCCGCGAGTGGGCGGAATGCAATTCGTCCGCCAGTTGCAGGTGGAGATCGAAAGCGCGGACATTTTCGTCGTCCTGTTGTCGCCGGCGTATCTTGAGTCGAACTGGTGCCTGCGCGAACTCGATATGGCGGTGCACCGGGAAACCGAACTGGGCCGGCCATTCGTGTACGTTTGCCAGGTTGCCGACACCCCGCACGAGGGTTCCGGTTTCCTGCGCCCGTACGACTGGCTCGACCTGCTGCCGCCGATTGACGACGACAAGCTGGCTCATGTTCGCACGGTGATCGGATTGGCGCAGAAGTCACCCGAACCGGTAAGCACGAACGGGGTACCGGTATTCCGCAACCGGCAGGACGAGATCGGCCGGATCATCGACGCCCTCACCACCCGCGGCGGCCAGGAACTGTGGCTGGTGTTGTCCCCGCCCCGGATGGGCAAATCGTGGTTCCTGGCCCAGTTGGAGAAGTCGCTCCAGGAACGGGAGCCGGCCTATGCCAGCCGCCTGGTCGACCTGCGCGCCCATCCGGCCACGCTGCGCACCGACTGGGTGCGGCTGCTGTGCACCCTGCTGGACGTCGACCCGCCGGCGACGCCGGCACTGAGCGACGGCGACCGGATCGCCATCGCGGCCGCGGTGAGCAACCGGTCCCGCCCGCAGCTCTACCTGTTGGACAGCGCGGAACTCCTGCCCGCCGACACGGTCGACCGGCTGCGCACCGAACTCACCGCGATCCACCGGCTGGTGGACCGCGCCGGCAACCACCGGACCCGGCTGTGCGTCGTAGTGGCCAGCCGGCACCAGGACCCGTGGCGCGGCTTCGGTCCCGGCGGCGGCTCGCTGCTGTTCGAGACGCTGGCGCTGACCGAGTTCCGGGTGTCGGTGTTCCGCCAGGTGATCGACGAGCAGAACCTCCAGATCGGCAACGGCGAACGCGCCCAGTGGGCGGAGGCGCTGCACGGCCTGAGCGAGGGCCTGCCCGCCCTGCTCGTCGCCGGCCTGGCCTGGGCGCGGCGGACCGCGTTCCTGTCCCGCGAGGACTGCGTCAACGGCACCGCGTTCGACGAGGTCGCCCGGCCCTACATCGCGGCCGACCTGCTGGCCGCGGAGAGCCTGCTGCCCTTCGGCGACGGCGGCCTGCCGCAACGCAAGAACGTGCTGGAGCGGGCGCTGAAGGTGATCGCGCCGTACCGGCTGTTCACCCAGTCCCACCTGGCCCACCACGTCAGCGGCGACGTGGCGTTCGGGCACGCGCTGGACGCGGTGGGCTGGGAACTGGCCGACCTGTGGGAGGCGCTGAGCCGCACGGCCCTGTTGAAACAGCCGTCGGAGGAGATCTGGCAGGTGCTGTCCCCGCCGATCCGCCGGCTGCTGTTCCGCTACTACTACCCGGACGACACGGCCCGCCGGCAGGCCCATGTGGACGCCCACCAGTTCTACGAGAAATGGGCCGAGGCCACCAGCGGCACCGACCGGGGCGCGGTGCTCGTGGAGTGCCTGTGGCACGAGGCGACCACGCTGCTGCTGAGCGGACCGGACGACCTGCCGGCCCTGCTGCCGGTCAGGGCCGCCGACCTCACCAGGGCGTTCGTCCGGCCGGAGGGTTACACGCCGCCGGAGTTCGCCGGTTTCGTGCGCAACCGGCTGCAACGCGACCCGGAGTTCGCCACGCTGGTCAGCCCGTACCCGGGACTGTTCGAGGACGTGCTGGCCTCGGTGTACGCCACCATTGCCGGAGGTGCCTGATGGAACCGGTGTCCACCGAGGTCGACGGCTACGTGCCGAGGGTCGAGGAGGGCGAGATCCTGGCGCAGGTGGAACGGGTCAGGGCGGACGGCCGCAGCCGGGCCGTGCTCCTCTACGGCAAGGGCGGCGTCGGCAAGACCCGGATGGTCCGGGCGCTGGCCGCCCGCGACGGCCTGGACCCGGCGACCCGCTGGATCCGCCCGATCGACGTGGACGACTCGAACTACTGGCTGCTGGAGAACCTGCAGAAGGAGGTCGCCGAACGGCTCGACCCGCGTGGCGACTATTTCGAGCCGTTCTACGACTACCTGTCCCAGCTGCCGAAGTACGCCGCCCGCCGGATCGGCAGGGACACGGTGGCCAGCCACCACAACCGGATGCGCGAGGCGTTCATCGAGTGCTACGAACGCTTCCTCGGCGGCACCGGCGCCACCGTCGTGGTCACCCTCGATACCGTCGAGACCATCCGCAGCATGTACCTGCTGATCAGCCTCGCCCAGTGGATGCGGGCGCTGCCCGGCACGCTGTTCGTGCTGTCCGGCCGGCCGATGCAGGGGTGGGG
>DATEPR010000217.1:0-17031 GCA_035273045.1 Pseudonocardiaceae bacterium
TGCGGTCGGCTTCCAGGACCATCCTGGCCAGCCGTGGGTCGACGGGCAGCCGGGCGAGCTGCCGGCCGACGTCGGTGAGCCGCTGTTCCTGGGACAGCGCACCGAGTTCCTGGAGCAGTTGGACGCCGTCGGCGATGTTGCGGCGGTCCGGCGGGTCGACGAACGGGAACGCCGCAAGGTCACCGAGCCCGAGCGCGGTCATCTGCAGGATGACCGACGCCAGGTTGGTGCGCAGAATCTCCGGATCGGTGAACTCCGGCCGGGCGAGATAGTCGTCCTCGGCGTACAGCCGGATGCAGACACCGTCGGACGTGCGGCCGCAGCGGCCGGACCGCTGGTTGGCCGACGCCTGCGAGATCGGCTCGATCGGCAGCCGCTGCACCTTCAACCGGTGGCTGTACCGGGAGATGCGCGCGGTGCCGGCGTCGACGACGTACTTGATGCCCGGCACGGTCAGCGACGTCTCGGCGACGTTGGTGGCCAGCACGATCCGCCGGCCGGTGTGCGGCTGGAACACCTTGTACTGGTCGCCGGACGACAACCGCGCGTACAGCGGAGTGATCTCGGTGTTCCGCAGTGCCAGCCGGGCCAGGCCCTCGGCGGCGTCCTTGATCTCCCGCTCGCCGCTGCAGAACACCAGCACGTCACCCTGGCCGAGGGTGCTCAGTTCGGTGACCGCGTCGCAGATCGCCTGGACCTGGTCGCGATCCGGGTCGGCGTCCGGGTCGTCGGGGTCGATGATCGGCCGGTACCGGATCTCCACTGGATAGGTGCGGCCGGACACCTCCAGCACCGGCACCGGTTCGCCGTCCCGCTCGAAGTGCCGGGCGAAGCGGTACGGGTCGATGGTGGCCGACGTGATGACGACCTTCAGGTCGGGCCGGCGGGGAAGCAGATCCTTGAGATAGCCCAGGATGAAGTCGATGTTGAGGCTGCGCTCGTGCGCCTCGTCGATGATGAGCGTGTCGTACTGGTACAGCATCCGGTCGCGCTGGATCTCGGCCAGCAGGATGCCGTCGGTCATCAGTTTCACCAGGGTGGCGTCGCCGGCCTGGTCGGTGAACCGGACCGTGTAGCCCACGGCGCCGCCGAGTTCGGTGCCGAGTTCCTCGGCGATCCGTTCGGCCACCGTCCGCGCGGCCAGCCGCCTCGGCTGCGTGTGCCCGATCACACCCCGGACGCCACGGCCGAGTTCCAGGCACATCTTGGGCAACTGGGTGGTCTTGCCGGATCCGGTCTCACCGGCGATCACCACCACCTGGTGATCCCGGATCGCCGCCATGATCTCGTCGCGCCGACCGGTGATCGGCAGCGTTTCCGGATAGCGCGGGGTCGGCACCGCGGCCTGCCTGCGTTTCGCCCGGTCCAGGCCGGCCTCGACGTCGGCGCCGATCTCGTCCAGCACCTTCTGCCGCGCCGCGCGGTCGCGGATCCTGCGGGTGCCGTCCAGCCGCCGCCGCAGCCGGCGCTCGTCGCGGATCGTCAGGTCCGGGAGGAGGGCGGCCAGGTCGGCGGCGGACATGGCGATCGGTGACGTGGACATACGTCGTCAATGGTAGGCAGCGCCGCCGATGCCCCGCACACGGTTATCGGCGCAGGCCCTGCTGCCGGGCGGCCTCCCGGGCCTCGGTCGCGACGGCGATCAGTTTGTCCAGCGCGCCGATGGTGGTGGACAGTTCGAAGTTCTCGTCCGGGTCGCCGATGGTGAACTCGACCTCGTTCGGCGTGGCGACGTACCGGATCGGGCACGTGTCGTCCATCATGATCATCGTCTCGATGTGCAGTCTGTGGTGATTCAGGCTCAGCACGGTGCCCCCTTGGCTCGTCGTTCGGCTCTCGTACGATACAGATAAGTACTCAGTGTGCCCTGGTGGCGATCGGGTGAACTTCGTGTACTCTCCGTGCACGGCATGGACGACGGGAGGACACGGTGGACCAGCACCAGTTGCCGGCAGCGGTGATGAAGATCGTGTTGGGGCACGAGTTGTCGCGGCAGCGCAAGCTGGCCGGGATGACGCAGGAGGCGGCGGCCAAGGTGCTCAGCTGCACGCAGAAGAAGATCGCGTTCATCGAGAACGGCGTCAGCGGCGTGAAGATGCTGGAGCTGGCCGGCCTGTTGGACGCCTACGGCGCCAGCGCCACGGACCGCGCCTACGCGGAGGACCTGGCCGTCGAGGCCAACCGCCGCGCCAAGAACGGCGCCTTCAGCACCAGGTTTCCCCAGCACATGCGGCTGTTCGTGGACATGGAGCCGACATGCCGGCGTTTCTGGTCCTCACGATCGATGGTGGTGCCTGGGCTGTTGCAGACCGAGGACTACATGCGGACCGTGTTCCGGGCATGGCGGCCGTCGCCGACCCAGGAGAAGATCGACAAGGATGTCGCCGACCGCCTGATCCGGCAGCAGGTACTGGACAACGCGGACCAGCAGTTCTGGTTCATCCTGGACGAGGCGGCTCTGCGCAGGACAACCGGCAGCCCGGCGATCATGAAGTCGCAGATCATGCGCTTGGTCGATGTCATCGACCGGCCGAATGTGGAACTGCAGGTCGTGCCGTTCAGCGTGGGCTTCTACATGGGCCAGGCGCACGACTACACGATCTTCGGATATGACACCAAATCGCCCGTGAATGTGGTCTACCGTGAGCACTACGACGGTGGTGACTACGTGGGCGATCTTGATCGGGCGGCCGCCTACGTGACGCTGTGGGAGCAACAGAAGGCGGCTGCGAACGGGCCGGAGCAGACCCGGCGCTTCCTGCTCGATCTGGTCGCCTCGCTATAAGGGGCGTGAAGATGAGCGTGTGGCGGAAGTCCAGCTACAGCAACCCGAACAACGATTGCGTCGAGATCGCGGTCGGGGCGAAGTTAGTCGGGCTGCGGGATTCCAAGAATCCGGACGGTCCCGTGCTGACCTTCGGGCACGGCCGTTGGGCCGACTTCCTGCGTAGCTGCAAGCGGTCCTAGCGGTTCAGCACGTGATCCCTGGCCTCGGCGTACCTGGCCCGCACGGCCGGCTGCGGGGCAGCCTCGAAGGTATCGGGCTTGCCGACTGTCCACTGTGGTGGCTCGCCGGACAGCACCCACGCGGCCTGCCGGGCGGCGCCGTCGGCCACGTACTCGCCCGGCGGCGGCACCGCGACCGGCCGGCCCAGCACCTCGGGTGCGATCCGCCGGACGGCTGACGCCCGCGCGCCACCGCCGACCAGCACGATCCGCTCCACCGGCACCCCGGCGGCGACCAGTGCGTCCAGCCCGTCGGCCAGCCCGCACAGCATCCCCTCCACGGCGGCCCTGGCCAGGTTCGCGCGGGTGGCGTTGCCCAGGGTCAGGCCGTGCACGGCAGCGGTGGCCGTCGGCCTGGACGGTGTCCGCTCACCCTCCAGGTACGGCACCACGACGACACCTTCGGCGCCTGGCGGCGCGGAGAGGGCGAGCCGGCTCAACTCGTCGACGTCCACCCCGATCAGCCCGGCCGCCGACGTCAGCACCCTGGCCGCGTTGAGCGTGCACACCAACGGCAGAAAACCGCCTGCGGCATCGGCGAAACCGGCGATGATGCCGGTCGGGTCGGCGGTCGGCTTGCCCGCGACGGCGAACACCGTGCCGGACGTGCCGATCGACACCACGACGTCACCGACGCCCGCCTCGACGCCGAGCGCCGCGGCCGCGTTGTCACCGGCGCCGGGGCCGAGGGTGAACGTGGTGCGACCGGCGGGTTCCGCGGGATCGAGCACGCGGGGGACCAGCGCGTCATGGCCGAGCGCGGAGCGGAGCAGGTCCGGCCGGTACTCGCCGGTGGCCGGTGACCAGTAGCCGGTGCCGCTGGCGTCGCTGCGGTCGGTGGTGAGGGTCGCGATGTCGCGGGTGCCGGTCAGGCGCCAGGTCAGCCAGTCGTGGGGGAGTGCCACGGCGGCCGTTGCCGCCGCCGATGCCGGTTCGTGGGCGGCCAGCCAACGCAGTTTCGTCACGGTGAACGACGCCAGCGGCACGCTGCCCACCGTGTCGGCCCAGAACGCGGCACCCCGCTCGGCCACCAGTTCGGCGGCGGCGCCGGCGGACCGCAGGTCGTTCCACAGCAGGGCCGGTCGCACCACCTGACCCGACTCGTCCAGGCACACCATGCCGTGCTGCTGCCCACCGACCGACACGGCCGCCACGTCGTCCAGCCCACCGGCCCGCTCCACGGCGACGGTGAGCGCGTGCCACCACTCGTCCGGGTGCACTTCGGTGCCTTCCGGGTGCGGCGCGGCGCCGGACCGGACCAGCCGGCCGGTCGCCGCGTCGCGGACCACGACCTTGCAGGACTGGGTCGACGAGTCGATTCCGGCGACCAGGCTCATGCGGCGCCCATCAGGTGTTCCAGCGCGAGTTGGTTGAGCGCCACGAAGTTGTAGCCGCGTTCGGCCGCCTTGTCCGGGTCGAAGTCCTCGTACGCGGACCGGTCGGCGAGCAGGTCGGCGATGCTCTCGCCGGCGGCCAGCGTCGGCACGGCCAGCTCGTCGACCCGCGCGGCGTGCAGCGCCTCGGCCACCCTGGGGTCGGCGCGGAAGGCGGCGGCGCGCTCGCGCAGCAGGAGGTAGGTGCGCATGTTCGCGGCGGCGCTGGCCCACACGCCATTGACGTCCTCGGTGCGGGAGGGCTTGTAGTCGAAGTGCCTCGGCCCGTCGTAGCCGCCGGTCTCCAGCAGGTCCACCAGGAAGAAGGCGTTGAGCAGGTCGCCGTGGCCGAACACCAGGTCCTGGTCGAACTTGATGCCGCGCTGTCCGTTGAGGTCGATGTGGAACAGTTTGCCCTGCCACAGCGCCTGGCTGATGCCGTGCACGAAGTTGAGCCCGGCCATCTGCTCGTGGCCGACCTCGGGGTTCACGCCGACCATCTCGTGGTGTTCCAGCGTTGAGATGAACGCCAGGGCGTGGCCGACGGTGGGCAGCAGGATGTCGCCGCGCGGCTCGTTCGGCTTGGGCTCCAACGCGAACCGCAGTTCATAACCCTGGTCGACGACGTACTGGGCGAGCGTGTCGACGGCCTCGCGGTAGCGGTCCAGCGCGGCCCGGACGTCCTTGGCGGCGTCGCTCTCCGAGCCCTCCCGGCCGCCCCACATCACGTAGGTCCGCGCGCCCAGCGACGCGGCCAGGTCGATGTTGCGCAGCACCTTGCGCAGCGCGAACCGGCGCACCGCGCGGTCGTTGCTGGTGAACGCGCCGTCCCGGAACACCGGGTGGGTGAACAGGTTCGTGGTCACCATCGGGACCACCAGACCGGTTTCGGCGAGCGCGGCGCGGAACCGGGCGATGTGGTGTTCGCGGGCGCTGTCGTCGCTGCCGAACGGGATCACGTCGTCGTCATGGAAGGTGACGCCCCAGGCGCCCAGTTCGGCCAGCCGGTGCACGCTCTCCACCGGGTCCAGCGGGGGACGGGTGGCGTCGCCGAACGGGTCGACGGCCCGCCAGCCGACCGTCCACAACCCGAAGCTGAAGTGGTCGTCCCGGGTCGGTGCGCCGGCCATGTGATCGCCTCCCGTTCCGCTAATAGTTCAATGGCCGAACATATATGCGAGCGCCCGGCCGGTCAAGGATTTCGTACAGCCGTCGAACTATTTAGAATGCGCGGGATGACCGAGCCGGCCGGACAGCGCACCCTGCGCCGCCACAACGCGGCACTGGTGCTGCGCACCGTGCTGGACTCGCCCGGCGTGTCCCGCGCGGCCATCGCCGGCCGGACCGGTCTGGCCAAGGCCACCGTGTCCAACCTGGTGGACCGGCTCATCGCCGCCGACCTGGTCGCCGAGACCGGCCTGGTGGTGCGGCAGGGCAGGGGCAGGCGCAGCACCGGGCTGGCCGCGTCGCCGACCGGGCCGCACGGGCTCGGCGTGGAGATCGGCGTGGACTACCTGGCCACCTGCCTGGTCGATCTCGCCGGCCGGGTGCACCAGCACACCGTGCGGGCCGGCGACAACCGGACCCGGCCGCCGGCCAGGGTGCTCGGCGCCACGGTCCGCGCGATCAACACCGCGCTGCGGGCCGCCGGCGTGCTGGGCGTGCCGGTGGGCGGAATCGGGATCGCGGTGCCCGGCCTGGTCGAGTCGGGCACCGGCCGGCTACGGCTCGCGCCCAACCTGGGCTGGCGGGACCTGGACGTCGCGGCGCGGGTGCGGGAGAAGATCGACGCGCCGGAACTGCCGGTACTGGTGGGCAACGAGGCCGACCTGGCCGCCGCCGCGGAACTCGGCAACGCGCCGGACGGGCCGCGCGACTTCGTCATGGTGACCGGGGAGATCGGCATCGGCGCCGGCCTGGTGGTGGACGGCCGGCCGTTCGCCGGAGTCGGCGGGTACAGCGGCGAGATCGGCCACCTGACCGTGGATCCGGCCGGGCCGGAGTGCGTGTGCGGCTCGCGGGGCTGCCTGGAGCGGCTGGCCGGGCTGGACTGGATCATGCGCGAGGCCGGGTCGGACACCCGCCCGCCGGCCGAGGTGCTCGACGCGCTGCTGGGCCGGCTGCGCCAGGCCGACGCGCAGGCGCTGGGCGCGGTGCGTGCTGCCGGCCGCTGGCTGGGCATCGCGCTGGCGTCGGTGATCAACGTGGTGGACGTGCCGTGCGTGGTGCTGGGTGGAACTTACGCCGAGCTGGCGCCGTGGCTGCGCGAGCCGATGGCGGCCGAACTGGACCGCAGGGTGATCAGTGCGTCGTGGTCGCCGGTCCGGATCAGCAGCTCGACCCTGGGTGGTGCCGCCGCCGTCCGGGGGGCCGCCACGGCGGCGGTGCGGGCGATCATCGATGATCCGGACAGTTACCCGTGGGCGCCACCGGTCAGCTGAACGTCAAATGTGAGCCACGTCACAACCACTCTGGGTGTGAACCCTGTCGCACCGGCATCCGTATATCGGGTGTTCCATTGTCGACAGGCAGGAAGTGCCATGTCATTACTGAGACGCCCGTTGGTCGTGGTCACCGCGGCGGCGGGCATCCTCGCTCTCGGGGTTCCGGCCGTGGCAGCGCCGGGACCGTCCCATCATGGTGATCGCCACGACGACCGGAAATTCGCTGTCCAGCAGGTGAACCTGGTGTCCGATGTGCCCGGTCTGGCCTCGCTCACCGATCCAGACCTGGCCAACCCGTGGGGGCTCGCGCTCCTGCCGACCTCACCCCTGTGGTCGGCGAACAACGCCAGGGACGTGGCGACGCTCTACCAGGTGCCCCCGGGCGGTACGACGGCCACGAAGGTGACCGCCGTCCGGCCGGTGTTCCCGGACATGCCGGAACTGCCCACCGGGCAGGTCTCCAACACCGGCACCGGGTTCGTCAACACCCTCAACGGGGCGAGCGCTCCGGCGAGGTTCATCTTCTCCACCCTGACCGGCCACATCGAGGCGTGGGCGCCCGGTCTCGACCCGGGTCCCGGCCCGACCGAGACACGTGCCTCGGTGCCCGGTGCGGTGTACACCGGACTGGCCATCGCCACGGCGAGCACCGGCGACCAGTTGTACGCGGCGAACTTCGGGCAGAACCGGATCGACGTGTTCGACTCGAACTTCCAGCAGGTGAACACCCCGTCGTGGGCGTTCCGGGACCGGCACGAACCGCGGGGCTACGCACCGTTCGGCGTGCAGGCGTTGAACGGCAACATTTTCGTGGCCTACGCCAAGGTGAACCGGGCGACCGGCCACAGCGTGGACGGCATCGGACTCGGCGTCGTCGACGAGTTCACTGTGGACGGTAAGTTCGTGGCCCGCGTGGTGAGTCACGGACCGCTGGACGGGCCATGGGGCATGGCCATCGCGCCGGCGAGTTGGGGCAGCCTGGCCGGTTCGCTGCTGGTGGGCAACTTCGGCAACGGACGGATCAACGTGATCTCGCTGGGCCGGCACGACCGCTTCGTGGGCCAGTTGCGGAACTCGGACGGCAAGGTCGTCTCCATCGAGCGCCTGTGGGCACTGACGCCGGGCACCGCGACCACCGGTGGCACCGACGCGGTGTTCTTCAGCGCCGGAATCAACGACGAAAAGGACGGGCTGCTGGGCCTGTTGCGGCCGTAGGCTGATGCTCCTTCCGGCCGGCGTGATAATCAACGGTGGCCGGACTCCGCCGGCCGGCCGGGAGGAGCAGCCGTGGTCAGAACGCCGCCGGAGGGCGGGGTCGGTGGCAACGTTGCCCGCAGCGGCGCCGTGGCCAACACGACGGCCGTGGTCCGCATCATGAACGAGCGGGCCGTCTACGAACAGGTGCGGCGGCTCGGTCCGGTGTCCGCGTCCCAACTGGTGGCGGCGACCGGACTGTCCAAGCCGACCATCGGCCTGGCCCTGGGCAGCCTGGAACGGGCCGGACTGATCCGGCATGTCGGGCACCGGGTGGGACAGGTGGGCCGGGCGCCCCGGCTCTACGAGATCCGGCCGGAGGCCGGCTGGGCACTGGCCATCGACATCGGCGCCTCCTGGCTGCGGGCCGCGGTCGCCGACCTCGCCGGCCGGATCGCGGTGCGGCACGAGGAACGGGTCAGGGCGCGGACGGCGGCGTCGTTGCTGCGGCAGATCGGCGAACTGGCCGAGTCGGTGCCGGCCAAGGCGGGACTGGCGTTCGCCGACGTGACCCACACGGTGTTGGGCATTCCCGGCGTGTACGAACCGGAGACCGACGAGATCACCACCGCGCCGAACCTGCCCGGTTGGGACGGCCCGTGGGCGGTCGAGTCGCTACGGTCCCGGCTGGGGGAGCGGTTCTCCATCGACAACGACGTCAACCTGGCGACGCTGGCCGAGCAGGCGTACGGGTTGGGCGCGACGGTGCGGGACTTCGTGTTCGTGTCCGTCGGCACCGGCGTCGGCATGGGGATCATGGTGGACGGCCGGCTGTACCGGGGTCCGCACGGCCGCGCGGGGGAGATCTCGTTCCTGCCGGTCGGTGACGAGGACGCGGCACGGGTACGGGACGCGCCGAGCACCCGGCAGCACGGCATCCTGGAAACCGTGGCGTCCGGCGACGGCGTCGTCGCCACGGCCGTCCGGCTGGGCATGGCGGTCGAGTCCGCGGAACAGGTCTTCGACGCGGCCCGGGCCGGCGACGACGCGGCGACGCGGGTGATCGGCATCGAGGTGGACCACCTGGCGCGGGCGCTCACGTCGGTGATCGCGGTGCTCGACCCCGGGCTGATCGTGCTCGGCGGCGGCGTCGGCAGCAACGTCGACGTGCTGCTCGAACCGATCCACCGCAAGCTGCGCGACCTGCTGCCGTTCGACCCGCCGCCGATCCGGGCGTCGGCCGTCGGCCGGGAGAGCGTGGTGCTCGGCGGGTTGGCCGCCGGCCTGGACACCGCGCGGGACATGGCGTTGGCCCAGATGGAGGCGTGAGCCGGGGCTACGCTGGCCTCATGGGACAACTCGGTGAACTCTTTCCGGGCGCGAAGCTCCGCAAGGAGACGCCCGAGGACGCGGGCAGCGGCCAGCGGTTCGACCCGGGACCGCTGGACCTGGAGGGCGGCGTCATCCGGCTCGCGCCCAAGCCGACCGAGGACGACGAACCGGACGAGTCCGGTCAGTAGGCCCCGTCGCCGGTGAAGACCGCCCGGATCGTCTTCCACAGGATGAGCGCGTCCAGCGCCAGCGACCAGTCCTCGACGTAGCGCAGGTCCAGCCGGACCGACTCCTCCCAGGACAGGTCACTGCGGCCGCTGACCTGCCACAACCCGGTCATGCCCGGCTTGACCAACAGCCGCCGCCGCACGTCCGGCCCGTACGTCGCCGTCTCCTCGGGCAGCGGCGGGCGTGGCCCGACCAGCGACATCGACCCGCACAGCACGTTCCACAACTGGGGCAGCTCGTCCGCGGAGTAGCGGCGCAGGAACGAGCCGACCTTCGTCACCCTCGGGTCGGCGCGCAACTTGAACAGCGGGCCGGCACCGTCGTTGGTCAGCTTCAGGCGCACCTGCTTGGCGTCCGCGCCGACCACCATGGTGCGGAACTTGACCATGGTGAACGGCTGGCCGTCCTTGCCGATCCGCTGCTGCGTGTAGCACACCGGACCGCGGCTGTTCAGCTTGATCAGTGCCGCGAACACCAGCAGCGCGGGCAGCAGCACGACCAGCAGCAGGGTGGCCGCGACCCGGTCGATGATCTCCTTGACGACCCGCCGGACGCCGGTGAACACCGGGGCGCTGACCCGCAGCAGCGGCATGCCCAGCACCCCGCTGACGTGCACGCGGGGACCGGCGACCTCCATCAGCACGGGCGCGACGACCATCTCGGCCGCGCTGCCCTCCAGGTCCCAGGCCAGTTGCTGGAGCCGCCGGGGCGTCCAGTACTGGTCGGCGGTGACGCCGACGATCCGGTAGCCGCCGCGGCGCACGTGCTGGGCCACGTCGGCGAGCTGGCCGATGACCGGCACGCCGCCGATCCGGGTGCCCGCGCCCGCCCGGCCGTCCACCGTGCAGACCGCCTCGACCCGCCAGCCGAGATGGCGCATCTGCCGGGTGCGCGTGATGAGGTCGTGCACGGTCTCGGTGCTGCCGGCGGCCAGGACCGGCAGCAGGCAGCGGCCCTCGCGGCGGGCCCGGTGCAGGTAGCGCCGCAACAGGTACCGCTGCGGCATGGCCAGCACGGCGACGGTGGGCACGACCAGGAACACCCAGGGCCGGCCGTTGCCGTCGCCGACCGCGAGCGCGACCAGCGCGAGCACCACGGCCGCGGCCACCAGCGCCCGGCCCAACCGGCGGAACTCCTCCGCGCCCTGGCCGAGCACCGGGCCGCGCCACGACCGGGTGCCCAGCAGCGAGCCGCACACCGCGGCCACGGTGACCAGCGAGGCGATGAGCAGGTGGTACGGCCCGTCCACGTTCACGTGCCTGCCCAGCAACGTGTCCGCGATCAGCAGGGCCAGCCCCACGGCCAGCAGGTCGCTGGCGACCACCGCGTAGCGGTAGTTCCGCTCCCATGTGGCCACCGTCGGGTGCACGGTGGACGGGGCGGCCAACCGCGTGGCGAAACGCGGCCCGGGGTGGCTGGCCGGTTGCACTTCGCTCATGGCCGAACCTCTTGCCCGGACCGCACGCATCTGCCCTCGATCATTCCGCCTCCGCGCGCTTGGCCCCCACGGCCGCGCGCCGTCGCGAGACGCCCCCCGGCGCCCCTCGTTGACCGACTCTGGGATGGCGGGACCTGGCGGACCAATGTCCGCGATCACGCCGCTGTTCGCCTTCGCCATCAGGATCGGTGGCACCCCGAGCCCTGTTACAGAGGGTCGCGAATCCGGTAAGCCGGCCGGGCGGTTTCCCAAGCAACCCGTTCGGTGGTATCGGAGGGCGGATCTTTCCGTTTTGGACGATCCATCACGCGGTCGAGGTTCCGGTGACCGAGGGCATCGCGGCACTTCACGGGGTTGTGGCCACGCTGTGTGTGAGTGGTGTGATAACGCGGTGTTCGGGCCGAGATCACGCAGCGTTGATTGTCCACGCCGATCTGACAAAGCGTGTCCGCCCGTCGCACGCTGCGCTGTTTTCGCCGACTTCTCCGCCGGGAACGCCGGACCGCGTACGTTGTCGGGTAGTCCCACCCGCCGCGGAAGGACGGTCGGTGATGGCGCGCAAGAAGTCGGGCCTCGGCCTGCTGGGCTGGATCGGGCTCATCGTGCTCGTCCTGCTGGTGCTGGCCTATCTCCAGCAGCGGCACATGATTCACCTGCCGGTCAAACTGCACTGATCGGGCACGGCTGGCTAGGCTGGCTGTCTCATGAACGAGCAGTCACCCGCGTTGACCTACGCCTCCTACCTGGCACTGGACGAGATCCTGGGCGCGCAGCGGCCCCGGTCGGACGAGCACGACGAGATGCTGTTCATCGTCATCCACCAGGTGTACGAGCTGTGGTTCAAGCAGCTGCTGCACGAGCTGGCCGCGCTGCAGCGCCACCTCACCGCCGGCCACACCCCGCACGCCCTGCACACCCTGCGCCGGACGTTGACCATCCTCAAGGTCGCGGTGGCCCAGATCGACGTGCTGGAGACGATGACACCCCGCCAGTTCACCTCGTTCCGCACCCGCCTGGAGGCGGCCAGCGGGTTCCAGTCGGCGCAGTTCCGGGAGCTGGAGGCGGTGCTCGGGCGGCGCGACGAGAGTGTGTTCCGGCACTACCCGCAGGGCAGTCCGGAGCGGGCCAGGATCGCCGCCGCGATGTCCCGGCCGTCCGTGTTCGACTCGTTCCTCACCTACCTCACGTCGGCCGGCTTCCCGGTGGCCGACGGCGTGCGGGCCGCGCTGCTCGCGGTCTACGCCGACGACGGCGGTGCGGCTCAGGTGGCCGAGCGGCTGGTCGACCTGGACGAGGGCCTGCAGGAGTGGCGTTACCGGCACGTGAAGATGGTGGAACGCACCATCGGCGACAAGGCGGGCACGGGTGGTTCGTCCGGCACGGCCTATCTGCGTACCACGGTCGGCAGGCCCGCCTTTCCCGAGTTGTGGTCGGTACGTGGCGAACTGTGAGCGCGGCCGGATCCGATGTGGACGGCGGTGAAGTCAGCGTGAACCCGCTGGTTGATCTCGGACCGCCTACCGGAGCGACCGGAACCACACGGCACCGGCCTGCGGGACGGCACGGAAATGGAACGCTCAGAGCTCTCGTGAGTACTCTCAAACAATCGCCGGATCTACTCAGCGACTAATCGCCCGATCGAGTAAAACTTCTGGCCCCGGTGTGCAATTCTTAAGATCTTCCGTCGAAGACATCGCTGTGGGCTCGGCACCGAGGAGTAAACGTGGCAATGGCCAGCGAGCCGATCTCCAGTACGGTCAAAGCGGTCGAACTGGGTCTGCGCCTGCGGGCACGCCGGGACCAACTGGGACTGACCGCCGCCGCGGTCGGCCGGATCACCGGGATCGGCGGCAACAACCTGTCGTCGATCGAGATCGCGAAGCGCAGGCTCACCTCGACCAAACTGTCCGAGCTGGCCAAGATCTACGAGTTGTCCGAGGACGAGCTGGCCGAGTTGGACGCGCTGCGCGTGGAGGCGGACCGCCGGGAGTGGTGGGACGACTACGGCCGGCTGTACTCCGACGACTTCCTGCGGTTCATCGGACTGGAGGCCGGCGCCATCGTGCAGCGCGAGTACGCCGCCGAGACCATTCCCGGGCTGCTCCAGACCGCGGACTACGCGCGGGCCATGATCCGCGGCGGCTCGCCGTACATCAAACCCGTCGACGTCGGGCCGAGGGTCGAGTCGCGGCTGGCCCGCCAGGCCCGGCTCGCCGGGGACAATCCGCCCGAGTTCACCGTCCTCATTGGCCAGACCGCACTCCGCCAGGAGGTGGGCGGCCGCGACGTGATGGCCCATCAGCTCGACCGGCTCTGCTCGATCATCGAGGAGAAACCGGAACACATTCGGGTGCACGTGATGCCTTATGACGCGGGCGCGCACCCGGTGATCGGCGGCAGCCTGAAGATCCTTTCCTTCGCGTCACCGTGGCTGCCGGACATGATCTGGCAGGAGGCCGTGACGACCGGAACCCTGATCGAGAAGCCGCAGGTGGTCGGTGAGCTCATCGCCAGTTTCACCGAAGCGCTCGACCGTGCGCTGGACCGGGAATCGTCGCTGGAGGCGATCCAGGAGGTGCGCAAGGAAATGGAGACCTGATGCCAGGGCAGGCAGGCCGGCGTGCCGCCGGGCGGACCGGCTGGTGGAAGAGTTCGCGCAGCAATCCGTCGCAGAACTGCGTGGAGATCCGCGTCGACGGCCCGGTGGCGCGGATCCGGGACAGCAAGAACTCGGTCGGCCCGGCGCTGGCCTGCGCGACCGCCAGCCTGTCCGCGCTCGTCGACTCGGTCAGGACGGACCGGCTGGGCGCCTGAGCGGTCAGCCGAGATCGCGCCGGCGGAAGCCGGCGAGCCCCGCCACGGCCAGTGCCACGGCGACCCCGAGCAGCCAGCCGATCGGCGTCCCGGTCAGCGTGCCGCCGGGCAGCCTCGGCACATGAGTGAAGGGCGAGACGTCCAGCACCCACTGCGGGAACCGCAGCGACGGCCCGAACTCGGCGAGCACGACGCACACCACCACGGCGGCCCAGGCCACCCCGGTCAGGGCGGGGCGCAGGCCGAACAGGGCGACCGCGACACCGGCGAGCACCCACGCCGCCGGCACCTGCACCACCGCGCCACCCAGCACCCGGCTCACCGAGCCACCGACGTCACCGGAGCGCAGCCCGGCGGCCAGGCCGGTGACCACCCCGCTGGCCACCAGCAGCAGCGCACCACCGACGGCGGCCACGGCGACGTGCGCACCGGCGAACGACACCCGGCCCACCCCCGTGGCCAGCACCGGCTCGGCCCGCTGCGCGGTCTCCTCGGCACGCAGCCGGAGCACCGCCTGCACCGCGTACACCGAACCGAACAGGCCGAGCAGGCCGAGCACCGCGGACAGGAAGGCGTCACCCAGGCCGCTGGCGCCGCCGAGCTGGGCGATGATCCGGCCGAGCTGCGGGCTGGTGGTGACCACGCTGACCATGTCCTTGGCGACCGCGCCGAACACGCCGCCGACCACGACGAACGCGATCAGCCAGCCTAGGAACACTCCGCGCTGCAACCGGATCGCCAGCGCCAGCGCACTGCGCAGGCCGGGCGCCGCGGTGGCCGGACCGGGCCGGGCGGGCAGCAACCCGGCACCCAGGTCCCGCCGGCCCACCAGGGTGAAGGCCACCCAGCAGCCGAGCACGGCCAGGCCGAGCGGCAAGGCGAACACCCACCACTCGTCCCCGGCGAACGGCCGGATCCGCTGGCCCCAGCCGATCGGCGACAGCCAGGACAGCCACCGCACACCGGGGCCGGCCGAGTCACCGATGGCGCGCAGCAGGAACGTCGCGCCCAGCACGGTCAGCGCGATGCCGTTGGCGCCCCGCGACGTCTCGGCGAGCTGAGCGGTCACCGCGGCGATGCCGGCGTACGCGGCGCCGACCACGGCCAGCGCCATGCCGAGCACGAAGGAGTCGCCCACGGGCAGCCCGAGCAGCGCCAGGCCGCCGCCGATCACCGCACCGATCACCAGGTCGGCACCGAGCGCCAGGAGCAGGGCCGCGGTGAGCGGCGCGTACCGGCCGACGACGCCGGCGCCGATCAGTTCCAGCCGGCCCGCCTCCTCCTCGGCCCTGGTGTGCCGGACGACGAGCAGGATGTTCAGCACGCCGAGCAGCGCGCCGCCGAGCCCGCCGATCCGCCACGCGGTGAGCCCACCGATCGTGCTCAGGTCGAACATGGGGCCGGTGAGCGCCTGGAACGTCGGATTGGCCGAGATCGTCGCGGCGAACGCCAGCCGGGACGCCGGTGTCGGGTATAGGCCCTGGAACGAGTAGGCGGTGCCGACGGCCAGGGCGATCAGCACGTAACACCAGGCCGGCAGCATGATCCGGTCCCGGCGGGCACCCAGCCGCGCCAGGTGGGCCGCGCCCGCGGTGGCGGTCATCGGGCCGCCACCCGCTCCGGCTGGTCCGGGCGGTAGTGGCGCAGGAACAGTTCCTCCAGTGTCGGTGGGCGGCTGACCAGTGAGCGCACGCCCACCGAGGTCAGCGCGGCGAGCACGGCGTCCAACCGGTCGGTGTCCACCTCGCAGCGGACCCGGTTGCCCTCGGTCCGCACGTGGTGCACGCCGGGCAGGTCGGCCAGCCCGCGCGGTGGTCCGGCGAGCTCCGCCTCGATCGAGGTACGGGTGAGGTGGCGCAGGTCGGCCAGGGTGCCGGTGTCCACCACCCGGCCCGCGCGCACGATGCTGACCCGGTCGCACAGCGCCTCGACCTCGGCCAGGATGTGGCTGGACAGCAGGACCGTGCGGCCGCGCTCGTGTTCCTCGGTGACGCAGTCCCGGAACACCGCCTCCATCAACGGGTCCAGACCGGACGTCGGCTCGTCCAGCAGCAGCAGCTCCACGTCCGAGGCGAGCGCCGCGACCAGGGCCACCTTCTGCCGGTTGCCCTTGGAGTAGCCGCGGCCCTTCTTGGTGGGGTCGAGGTCGAACCGCTCCAGCAGGTCGTCCCGGCGCCTGCGGTCGATGCCGCCGCGCAGCCTGCCGAGCAGGTCGATGACCTCGCCGCCGGTCAGGTTCGGCCACAGCGTCACGTCGCCGGGCACGTAGGCCAGGCGTTCGTGCAGTGCGGTCGCGTCCCGCCACGGGTCGCCGCCGAGCAGCCGGACACTGCCGGCGTCGGCGCGCAGCAGGCCGAGCAGCACGCGCAGGGTGGTGGACTTGCCGGCGCCGTTGGGGCCGAGGAACCCGTGCACCTCGCCGGTGGCCACGCTGAGGTCGAGGCCGTCGAGTGCGACTGTCCGGCCGAACGTCTTCCGCAGGGCGCTCACTGAGATGGCGGTGGACACGCCCGCAATCTATACTGATTTCACAAATCCGTGAAGCCGATGAAGCGTATAAACTCTGTCGATACCCGAACGTGGAGGTACGTGTGGCCGAGACGACCGCCCGGGACGAACGGGCCGTGGCCGAGTTCATCGAACGCTTCGGTCCCGTCCTGGAGGAGGTCGGCTTCCCGCGCATGGCGGCCAGGGTCTTCGTCGCCCTGCTGAGCAGCGAGAGCGGCCGGATGACCGCCGCCGAACTGTCCGAGCGGCTCCAGGCCAGCCCGGCGGCGATCTCCGGAGCGGTGCGGTTCCTGGTGCAGGTCGACATGGCCACCCGGCG
Organism: Pseudonocardiaceae bacterium; assembly: GCA_035273045.1. Taxonomy (GTDB): domain Bacteria; phylum Actinomycetota; class Actinomycetes; order Mycobacteriales; family Pseudonocardiaceae; genus DATEPR01. The sequence continues at coordinate 16,657 of DATEPR010000217.1, forward strand.
CCGCGAACCCGGTTCCCGCCGCGACTACTACGCCGTGGACGACGACGTCTGGTACGAGGTCATCGACCGGCGGCTGCTGGCCATCACCCGATGGGGTGACTATCTGGCGGACGGCATCGAGGCGGTCGGCAAGGACACCGCGGCCGGCGCCCGATTGGCCGAGATGGTCGCATTCTTCGACTTCGTGCGGTCCGAGATGCCGAGTTTCCTGCAACGCTGGCACGAACAGCGCGGCAGGAACTGATCACGAGCGTTACCAGTTTCGCGGAACGACGGTTTCGATTCGATTTCCCGGTGTCGATACGCCCTACAGCCGCCAACCCTGCGCGCCCGGCCAACCGCACGCCTCGCTGCCCGCCGCGACCGCCCGCCGCA
>DATEPR010000218.1:0-3657 GCA_035273045.1 Pseudonocardiaceae bacterium
GGTGGCCCGGCGCGGCCGCCAGCCCAGTTCCACCAGCCGGGGCGGGCTGGCCGAGCCGGACCCGACCGCGAGCACCCCGCCGAAACCCTGCTCGGCGAGCCACTGCTCGTCCCGCACGGTCACGGTGAGACCGGGCAGGTCGGCGGCCACCCTGGCCGCCGTGCCGGCCAGCCAGGCCGGGTCCTTGACGTTGGAGGGGGTGTTGGCCAGGTCCCTGGCCAGCGCGGTGGCCGAAGCGTGGGCGGACGCCCTGGCCAGCGCGGCGTGCAGGGCGTCAGTGGGCGGCCGCTCCAGCCACAGCCGCACGGTGCGCAGCCGGGGCTCGTCGGACCGGTCACCGGTGACCCGGAACCGGTAGCCGCCCAGCCGCAGGCCGAGGGTGAACGCGGTCAACTCGTCCGGCGTGACGTCGGCCGGCAACCCGACGTCGACGGCCCGTGGCCGGCCGGCCACGGGCTGGCAGTCCTGAATGGAGCGAACCAGCGTGGCACCCGCGGTGCGCCAGTCGGCGGGGCCGCGCCTGCCGACACCGGCCAGCCAGCGGGCGGCCGACGCGCCAGTAGGTTCGGGGACGGTCCAGAGCTCGCCAGCCTTGCCGGTGACCGGTTCGGCGACCCGGCAGGTTTCCGGCAGCCATTCGGTGCCCGGACCGAACCACGGCTGGTCCGGACCGCAGCCGACCAGCACGGCCAGCGGGGCGCCCCGGCGGCGCAGGTCGGACAGTTCCACCGAGACGATCGGCGTGGGAATGGCCGGGAGGGTGCGGGGCGGGGTGTTGCGTGGCTGGTTCCGTGCCGGCCTCGTGATCGGGGCGGTCCGAGGACGAGCCGGCACGGCGACCTCCGTTGGCAACGGTGAACGGTGGGAGCGGCGAGCGCGACGCGGCCCCGGCTCCACGGTCGGGCGTGGCGTGCCGGGGCGCGAACGGCGGGGACGACGGGCACCGGCGGGCGGACCGCCGGCAGCCGCTGTCAGTTCCCGGCAGCCTTCAGGGCATCCCCCAACTCGCTGGCCTCCTCAGCGGACATCTCGACGACGAGCCGACCCCCACCCTCAAGCGGGACGCGCATCACGATCCCGCGTCCCTCCTTGGTGACCTCAAGGGGACCGTCGCCGGTCCGGGGCTTCATGGCCGCCATAGCGTGCTCCCTCCGTACGATCTTCCCCGCCGACACGCCCGGCGGAGCGCCGGTTGTGGAGGTCATTCTCCCCCATCGGCACCCGAGAGGGAAAACGAGCCGATCTTTTCGTGTCGCGTGACGTGCGGCGACGGTTCGGCCTCCGGCGACCAAACGGGATGATCGCCGTGGTCGCGCCGAAGATGGCAGGCTGTCGGTGACGGCGACGTGAATGATCTGGAGGCGAGCGTGGCGGACGAACCCGTGCTGTTGATCGACGACGACAAAGGCGTCCGCACGCTGACGCTGAACCGTCCCTCCGCATACAACTCGCTCACGACCGAGCTGAAGGACGAACTGCTCGCCGCGCTGCGGGCCGCGGCCGCGGACGATTCGGTGCGCGCTGTCGTGCTGACCGGCGCCGGCCGGGCGTTCTGCGCCGGCCAGGACCTGAAGGAACACGTCGCGGCCCTGGAATCGGGCGACCCGGCGCCGCTGCGCACCGTCGACGAGCACTACAACGCCATCACCCTGGCCATCGCGAACATGGCCAAACCGGTGATCGCCGCGGTGAACGGCACGGCCGCCGGCGCCGGCGCGTCCTTCGCGTACGCGGCCGACCTGCGCATCGCCGCCATGTCGGCGAAGTTCGTGATGGCGTTCGCCAACATCGGCCTGACCGCCGACTCGGGCAGCTCGTGGACGCTGCCCAGGCTGATCGGCTACGGCCGGGCCATGGAGATCATGCTGCTCGGCACGCCGGTGGGCGCGGCGCGGGCGCTGGAGATCGGCATGGTCAACCAGGTCGTGCCGGACGACGACGTGCTCAGCACGGCCCGCGAGCTGGCGGCGCGGATGGCCGCCGGCCCGACGACCGCCTACGCGACCATCAAGGCGGCGTTGCAGCACTCGGCGACCGCGGATCTGCCGACGGCGCTGGCCGGGGAGGCACGTGGCCAGATCGCCGCCGGCGCCACGGCCGACCATCGGGAAGCGGTGCAGGCATTCGTGGAGAAACGACCGGCTTCGTTTACCGGGCACTGATGGGCGGATGCCCGTGCGGACTCACGCCGAACTGCGGAAACAGTCCACCAAATGGTCATCGACCATCCCCGTAGCCTGCATCATCGCGTAGCACGTCGTAGGCCCGACGAAGACGAAACCGCGCCGTTTCAACTCCTTGGCCATCGCCTTCGACTCCGGCGACGTGGCCGGCACGTCAGCCAGTGACCTGGGCGGCTTGTGGTCGGCCGGCGCGAACGACCAGAGCAGTTCGCCCAATCCGACGTCCAGGTCCATGACGGCACGGGCGTTGCGGATGGTGGCGTCGATCTTGGACCGGTTGCGCACGATGCCGGCGTCGGCCAGCAGTTCGGCCGCCTTCGCTTCGCCGTAGCCGGCGATCGCGGCCGGGTCGAAGCCGTCGAACGCGCGCCGGAAGCCCTCGCGCTTGCGCAGGATGATGAGCCAGGACAGGCCGGACTGGAACGCCTCCAGCGTCATCCGTTCGAACAGCTCGCGGTCGCCGTGCAGCGGCACGCCCCATTCGGTGTCGTGGTACTCGACGTAGTCGGGTGCGGACAGGCCCCAGCCGCAGCGGGCCAGGCCGTCGGGTCCGACGACGGCGTCCCCCATCGCGGTCAGTCCGCCGGCTCGTCGGCGTCCGGCCGCTGGTGCCGGGGTGACTCGGCGGGGCCGGCCGGCACCGGGACCGGTTGGCCCTCCAGTTCGGCGACCCTGTTCCGCAACTGGTCGACCTCGTCACTCAGCCGGGCCAGCACCCAGTCCACCTCGGACATCTTGTAGCCGCGGAAGACCTGCTGGAAGCGGACGGCCCGCACGTCGTCGCCGGTGGCGCCGTCGGCGGGCAGCCTGGTCGGCGAGGCACCCGGCGGCAGCGGCGCCAGTTCCTCGCCGCGGCCGAACACGGCGGCCACGATGAGGTAGACCACGGCCGCCACCAGCACCATGACGACGAGGTAGATCAGTGCGGTGGTCACGGGTTCGATGGTGGCACGAACCACCGACACCCCGCACCAACGGGGTCGGCGGCGAGCAGGTCCCGGATCGGCGGCCGGTCGGCCACCAGCACCTCGGTGTCGGCGGGCAGCCACTCGCCGGCCACCTCGGCGAACTGGGTGAAACCGGTCGGACCGGCCGGACCGGCCACGCCACAGCGGTCCAGCGCGGTGCCCAGGATCTGCCTGGCCATCACGCCGAGCTGGGCCAGTGAGCGGTTGCGGTGCTTGCGGATGCCCAGGTTGACCTGCGCCAACCCGGCCAGGCCGTACCGGCGGTGGGCGTCCAGCAGCAGCCCGATCTCCACGCCGTAACCGGCGGCGAACGGCACCGACTCGGCGAACGACCGGCTCAGCGCGTACTCCCCGCCCAGCGGCTGCACCACGGCGGCGAGTTCCGGCCGCAGCGCGGACAGCAGCGGCCGGGCCATCAGTTCGGTGACCCGGCCGCCCTGGCCGGCCGCGCCGCCCAGCGGACGGTCGTACATGCCCTTGACCAGGTCGACCCCGGGGTCGGTGAG
>DATEPR010000219.1:0-15415 GCA_035273045.1 Pseudonocardiaceae bacterium
GTGGTCTCGTCCCGGGCGACGCCGACGAAGCCCATCCGGGCGTCCGGGATCAGCTTGTGCGCCTGGTCGGCCATGCCCAGCCCGGCCCGCAGCACCGGCACCAGCAGCGGCGGGTTGGCCAGTTGGTGGCCGGTGGCCGGCCCGACCGGGGTCTGGATGGCCGTCTGGAGCACCGGGGCCTGCCGGGTGGCCTCGTAGACCAGCATGACCGTGAGTTCCTGGAGCGCGGCCCGGAAGGCCGCGCTGTCGGTGCCGGCGTCCCGCAGGGTGGTGAGCCTCGCCTTGGCCAGGGGGTGGTCGATCGCCAGCACGTCCATGGGCCACGACCGTACTGGTCAGCCGGCCGATTCCGGAACAGCGAACGCGCCCACGGCGGTCACGTCCGGTGATCGGCCTCACCCAGACGTTGACAGCCGGTCAGCGAGGATTTTAGATAGGTTCGCCTTACCTAAGTAAGGCACACCTGTGACCACCGGAGCGTGCCGATGCTGCCGACGTTCGTGATCGGGCTCCGCGAAGGGCTCGAAGCGGCGCTGATCGTCGGGATCATCGCGGCGTTCCTGGGGCAGAGCGGGCGCCGGGACGCGCTGCCCACGGTGTGGCTCGGCGTCGGCCTCGCCGTGCTGATCTGCCTCGCCTTCGGCGTCGGCCTGCACGTGCTGTCCGACTCGCTGGACTTCACCCAGCAGGAGCGCCTGGAGACCGTGATCGGCGCGTTCGCGGTGATCATGGTGACCTACATGGTGCTGTGGATGAGCCGGCACGCCAGGGACATGAAGGGCGAACTGGAGGGCGCCGCGTCCACCGCGCTGGCCAAGGGTTCCACCAGGGCACTGGTGCTGATGGCGTTCCTGGCCGTGCTGCGCGAGGGCTTCGAGACCGTGGTGTTCCTGCTCGCCCTGGCGCAGAGCAGCGCCAACGGCGCCCTCGCCCTGACCGGGGCGCTGCTGGGCATCGTGATCGCCGCCGGCATCGGCTACGGCGTCTACCGGGGTGGCGTCCGGCTGAACCTGTCCCGGTTCTTCCGGGTCACCGGTGCCGTGCTGGTGATCGTCGCCGCCGGCCTGGTGATGTCCACGCTGCACACCGCGTGGGAGGGCCAGTGGCTGTCCGCCGGGCAGGCGCCCGCGCTCGACCTGACCTGGCTGGTCCGCCACGGCACCCCGCTGGAGTCGCTGTTCAGTGGCGTGCTGGGGATCCAGCCGGTGCCGACCGTGATCGAGGTGACCTGCTGGCTGGTGTACGCCGTGCCGATGCTGCTGGTGGTGCTGTGGCCGCGGGGCCGGCGCGTGCGGAGTCCGGCACCGGCCGCCACCCACTGACCGCCCGCTCCCACCGCACGGCCAGTTCCCGTCCCCAGCTACGAAACGGAGTTCCGTCGTGCGCTCGTTCCCCAAGCCCCGCCGGGGTGTGCTCGTCGTGGTCGCGGCGACGGCGGTGTTGGCCGCCGGGTGTGTCAGCCAGTCGTCGGCGAGCGGTACCAAGGACGCCGCGGGCGGCAAGGGCGACGTGACCATCACGCTGACGCCGTCCGGTTGCCGGCCCGAACCGGCGTCCGCGCCGGCCGGGGTGGTCAACTTCAACGTCGGCAACGACGGCGCCGGCAGCGTGTCCGAGGCGGAACTGCTGTCCGGCGGCCGGATGCTGGGCGAGCAGGAGAACCTGTCGCCCGGCCTGTCCGGCGGCTTCTCGCTGCACCTGGACAACGGCAGGTACCAGATCTACTGTCCGGGCGCCGCGCGGGAGAAGTTCGACTTCACCGTGACCGGCACGGCCACGTCGTCGTGGCGGGACGACCCGGCACTGGTCAAGGCCACCAAGGACTACGCGGCCTGGATCACCGATCAGGTCGGCCACCTGGTCACCGCGACCCAGTCCTTTGTGGACATCATCCACGGGGGTGACCTGAGCCAGGCGGAGGTCCGGTACGCGGCCGCCAGGGTCTACTACGAACGGGTGGAACCGGTGGCCGAGATCTGGGGCAGCCTCGACCTGGACATCGACGGCCGGCTGGACGACTTCGACCAGCCGAGCGACTTCAGGGGCTTCCACAAGCTGGAGCGGATGATCTTCCAGCAGCGGACGCTGAGCGGCGCGTCCGGCTACGCCGACCAGTTGCTGGCCAACGTCAAGGAGCTCCGCACGCTGGTCGGAGACGCCACCTACCAGCCCGCGGAGATCGCCGACGGCGCCACGTCGCTGGTGGACGAGATCCAGAGCTCCAAGGTGACCGGCGAGGAGGACCGCTACTCGCACGTCGACCTGGTGGACTTCCAGGCGAACCTGGACGGCGCCCAGGAGGCGTTCGCGGTGCTCCAGCCGGCGCTGGCGAAGACCGACCCCGACCTTGTGTCCACTGTTCGGGACCGCTATAAGGCAATTGTGGCATCTTTGCGGCCGTACCAGGCGCGGCCCGGTTACCTGGACACTGGATACGTGAACTACGCGACGGTGGACCCGGCCGCACGCAGGGTGCTGTCCCAGGTGGTCAACGCCTATGGCGAGGAGATGTCGAAGGTTGCCGCGAAGGTCGCGTGAGGCGAGTGGGGATTCTGGCATGACTGACGGGACCGGGCAGCAGGACGCGGCCGGGCAGCAGCAGGGCAACGTGTCGCGCCGCCGGCTGCTGGCGAGCCTCGGCGTCCTCGGAGCGGCTGGCGTGGCCGGCGGCGGATTCGCCGGCGGTTACGCCGTCGCCCAGGGCCGAGCCGCACCCGAGCCCGGCCCGGCGTCGGTGTCCGACCAGATCGTGCCGTTCCGGACCGCCCACCAGGGCGGCATCGCCACGGCCCAGCAGGCCAAAATGGTGTTCGCCGCGTTCCAGGTCACCACGAAGAAGCCGGCCGAGCTGCGCGCGATGCTGCGCGACTGGACCACGGCCGCCGAGGCGATGACCCGGGGCCAGTTGGTGCCCGGCCAGTTCCAGCCGGAGGCCCCGCCGCCGGACACCGGGGAGACGGCCGGGTTGACCCCGGCCAACCTGACCGTCACCTTCGGCTACGGCCCCGGCCTGTTCGACCGGTTCGGCCTGGCCAGCAGGCGGCCGGCGGCGTTGGCGCCGCTGCCGCCGCTGCCGCTGGAGAACTTCGACCCGGCGTTCACCGGCGGCGACATCGCCGTCCAGGCGTGCGCGGACGACCCGACGGTGGCGTTCCACGCGGTCCGCAACCTGGCCCGGATCGCCATCGGCACGGCGGTGCCGCTGTGGATGGAGTCCGGTTTCGGCCGGACCGCGTCGACCGGCCCGGCGCAGGCGACGCCGCGCAATCTCATGGGATTCAAGGACGGCACCCGCAACATCCGCTCCGACCAGCACGACCTGCTGGACCAGTGGGTGTGGATCGGGGCGGACGCCGGCCAGGACTGGCTGCGTGGCGGCACCTACCTGGTGACCCGGCGGATCCAGATGTTCCTCAACCAGTGGGACCGGGACGACGAGTCGGACCAGGAGGGCGTCTTCGGCCGGTACAAGACCACCGGCGCACCGCTGACCGGGATCGACGAGTTCGACCCCCCGAACTTCACCGCGACGCAGTCCGGGCGACTGGTGATCCCGGCGGACGCGCACATCCGGCTGGCCGCGCACGAGACCAACAACGGCCTGCGCATCCTGCGCCGCGGCTACTCGTTCACCGACGGCCTGGACGGCACCGGCAACCTGCTCGCCGGGCTGTTCTTCGTCGCGTTCATGCGTGACCCGCAGCAGTTCGTGACGCTGCAACGCAAGCTGGGCAGCCACGACGGGCTGCGCGAGTACATCTCGCACATCGGCGGCGCGCTGTTCGTGTGCCCACCGGGTCTCGGCTCGCTTCCGCCGGGCGCGACACTGGCCGACCAACTGTTCGGCACATCGGCCTGAGCTGCGGTCGACACGCGCCAAACGCCCGTGGAGGCCGACTAGACTGCCTGGCGTGAGCGAGCCGGCGGAGCAACCGAAGCACCTCCAACTGCGCGCGTCCGACGCGGACCGGGAGCGGGTGGCCAGGATCCTGCACGACGCCATGGGCGAGGGCCGCCTGGACATCAACGAGCTCGACGAGCGGCTACAGAGCGTGTACCAGGCGAAGACGCTGGGCGATCTGGTGCCGCTGACCGCCGACCTGCCGGTGTCGGCGCGGGCCGGCGTGCCGGCGCCGGCCGAGACCAGCCTGCCGGACCAGCGCATCGGCGGCACGCCCACCAGCACCACGTCGGTGGCGATCATGTCCGGGTTCCAGCGTGACGGCCAGTGGGTGGTGCCCAGGGAGTACTCGGCCATCGCGGTCTTGGGGGGCGGCGAACTCGATCTCACCGACGCCCGGTTCGCCGAACGGGAGTGCACGATCCACGTGTTCGCCTTCATGGGCGGCGTGGAGATCATCGTGCCGGAGAACGTCACGGTGCACGTCAACGGCTTCGCGTTCATGGGCGGCTTCGACCGCAGGGGCGCCCACCGGGGTCCGCCGGGCGCGCCGGTGCTGACCGTGAACGGCTTCGCGTTCATGGGCGGTGTCGAGATACGCCCGCCGAAGCGGAAGAAGCGGAAGATCCAGAACGCCGACCGCCGCGAGCTGGACTACTGACCACCGGCGGAGCGGGCCGCGCCGAACCTAGACTTGCCGTCATGGCTGCTCCGTCCACCGTTTCCGCGGCACCACCGCCGGAACCCGCGACCCTGCCGGCCGACCTGGCCGAGGTCACCCGCGACGAGTCGACCCTGCGCCGGTTCCTGTCCGGCCTGCCCGGTGTGGACCAGGTCGGCGTCGAGCAGCGGGCCGCGACGCTGGCCACCCGCAGCATCAAGAAGGCCGCGAAGCTGTGGGCCATCGACACCGCGATCAGCATGGTCGACCTGACCACGCTGGAGGGCGCGGACACCCCGGGCAAGGTGCGGTCGCTGGCCGCCAAGGCGAAACGGCCCGACCCCGACCACCCGGACACTCCCCAGGTCGCGGCCGTCTGCGTCTACTCGGACCTGGCCGGCGTGGCCGCCGAGGCCCTGGCCGGCACGCCGATCGGCGTGGCCAGCGTGGCCACGGCGTTCCCGTCCGGGCGGTCGGCCCGCGCGGTGAAGCTGGCCGAGGTGGGCGAGGCCGTCGCGGCGGGCGCGACCGAGGTGGACATGGTGATCGACCGGGGCGCGTTCCTGGCCGGCCGGTACGGCCTGGTGTACGACGAGATCGTCGAGGTCAAGGCCGCCTGTGGCACCGCCCATCTGAAGGTGATCCTGGAGACCGGTGAACTGGCCACCTACGACAACGTGCGCCGCGCGTCGTGGCTGGCGCTGCTGGCCGGCGGCGACTTCGTCAAGACGTCCACCGGCAAGGTCAGCCCGGCGGCCACGCTCCCGGTGACGCACGTGATGTTGCAGGCGGTCCGCGACTGGCACGAGCGGACCGGCCAGCACCGCGGCGTGAAACCGGCCGGCGGCATCCGCAACACGAAGGACGCGATCCGCTACCTGGTGGCGGTGCACGAGGTGGCCGGTGCGGACTGGTTGACCCCGGCGCTGTTCCGCTTCGGCGCGTCGAGCCTGCTCAACGACCTGGTGATGCAGCGCAGGACCCAACTGGACGGCCACTACAGCGGCCCCGACTACGTGACGGTGGACTGATGACGGTCTGGGAGTACGCGCCCGCTCCTGAGTCGCGCGACATCGCGAACCTCAAGGCCAGCTACCGGATGTTCGTCGACGGCCAGTTCGTCGACGGCACCGCCGAGCCGCTGAAGACGATCAACCCGGCCACCGGCGAGGTGCTGGCCGAGGTCAGCACCGCGAGCACGGCCGACGTGGACAAGGCCGTCAAGGCGGCGCGGCGGGCGTACGAGCGGACGTGGGGGAAGATGCCGGGCGCGGAACGGGCCAAGTACCTGTTCCGCATCGCCAGGATGATCGCCGAACGGGCCAGGGAACTGGCCGTGCTGGAGAGCCTGGACAACGGCAAGCCGATCCGCGAGTCGCGGGACGTGGACGTGCCCACGGCGTCGGCGCACTTCTTCTACCACGCCGGCTGGGCGGACAAGCTCGGCTACGCCGGCTACGGCCCGGACCCGAAGCCGCTGGGCGTCGCCGGCCAGGTGATCCCGTGGAACTTCCCGCTGCTGATGGCGGCGTGGAAGATCGCGCCCGCCCTGGCCTGCGGCAACACCGTGGTGCTCAAGCCGGCCGAGACGACGCCGCTGACCGCGCTGGTGCTGGCCGACATCTGCCAGCAGGCCGACCTGCCGCCGGGCGTGGTGAACGTCCTGCCGGGCGCCGGCGACGTCGGCGCCGCGCTGGTGCGCCATCCCGACCTGGACAAGGTGGCGTTCACCGGTTCCACCGAGGTGGGCAAGCAGATCCAGTCGGCGCTGGCCGGCACCGGCCGCAAGCTGACGCTGGAACTGGGTGGCAAGGCGGCGAACGTGGTGTTCGACGACGCCCCGCTGGACCAGGCGGTCGAGGGCATCGTGAACGGCATCTTCTTCAACCAGGGGCACGTGTGCTGCGCCGGTTCGCGGCTGCTGGTCGCCGAGTCGGTGGCCGACGAGCTGCTGGCGAAGCTGCGGGCGCGGATCACCACGCTGCGGGTGGGCGACCCGCTGGACAAGAACACCGACGTCGGCGCGATCAACTCGGCGGACCAACTGGCGAAGATCCAGAGCCTGGTGGCGTCCGGTGAGGACGAGGGCGCGGACCGGTGGACCAGCCCATGTCCGTTGCCGGACAAGGGTTTCTTCTTCGCGCCGACGGTGTTCTCCGGGGTCAGCCAGGCGATGCGGATCGCCCGCGAGGAGATCTTCGGTCCGGTCCTGTCGGTACTCACGTTCCGCACCCCGGACGAGGCCGTCGCCAAGGCCAACAACACGCCGTACGGGCTGTCGGCGGGTGTGTGGACGGAGAAGGGGTCGCGCATCCTGGCGATGGCGTCGCGGTTGCGGGCCGGTGTGGTGTGGGCCAACACGTTCAACAGGTTCGACCCGGCCGCGCCGTTCGGCGGGTACCAGGAGTCCGGTTTCGGTCGCGAGGGCGGCCGCGCGGGTCTGGAGGCATATCTCGATGTCTGACACGCGGGTCACCGTCGCGAAGACCTACAAGCTGTACGTCGGCGGCGCGTTTCCCCGGTCCGAGTCGGGCCGGTCGTACCCGGTGACCGACGCGAAGGGCGCGTTCCTGGCGAACGCGGCGCAGGCGTCCCGGAAGGACGCCCGGGACGCGGTCGTCGCTGCCCGCAAGGCGTTCACCGGCTGGTCCGGCGCCACCGCGTACAACCGGGGCCAGGTGCTGTACCGGGTGGCCGAGATGCTGGAGGGCCGGCGGGAGCAGTTCGCCGCCGAGGTGACGGCGTCCGAGGGCGTCGCAGCGCGCCGGGCACAGTCCCTTGTGGACGCGGCGATCGACCGCTGGGTGTGGTACGCGGGCTGGACGGACAAGCTCGCCGCCGTGCTCGGCGCGGCGAATCCCGTTGCCGGGCCGTACTTCTCGTTCAGCGTGCCGGAGCCGACCGGTGTGGTGGCCGTGCTCGCGCCGCAGGCGTCGTCGCTGCTCGGGCTGGTCAGCGTGGTCGCTCCGGTGCTGGCCGGCGGGAACACCTGTGTCGTGGTGGCCAGCCAGTCGCGGCCGCTGCCGGCGATCACCCTGTCCGAGGTGCTGGCCACGTCCGATGTGCCCGGTGGCGTGGTGAACATGCTCACCGGCCGGACCGCGGAACTCGCGCCGTGGCTGGCCGCGCACGGCGACGTGAACGCCCTGGACCTGTGCGGCGCCCCGGCCAGCCAGGTCGCCGACCTGGAACGGGCGGCGGCGGGCACGGTGAAGCGGGTGTCACGGCCACCGGTCACCGAGCCGGACTGGCTGCGGGTGCCGGACATCGGCCGGCTGCGGGCGTTCCTGGAGACCAAGACCGTGTGGCACCCCATAGGGGTGTGAGGCGGCGACATAGGGGCGCGGCCCTGGCTACCCTCCGGTAGGGTCGGGCGCATGGGCGCTTATCAGACGATCATGGTGGGCACCGACGGCTCGGACTCGTCGTACAAGGCCGTGGACAAGGCAGCCGGACTGGCCAGGGACGCCGGGGCGAAGCTGGTCATCGTCTGTGCCTACCACCCGGCCGGTGAGCGTGAGGTCGCCGCCGCCGAGGACGCTCTGCGCGACGAGGCGTATCAGGTGGTCGGCTCGGCGCCGGCCGAGGACACGCTGCGGACCGCGGCCGACCGGGCCGCCGCCGCCGGTGCCACCGACGTGCTGACCGACGCGGTCAGCGGCGATCCGGTGAAGACACTGGTGCGGTGCGTCGAGCAGCACCGCGCCGACCTGCTCGTGGTGGGCAACCGCGGCCTGAACACGCTCGCCGGCCGCATCCTCGGCTCGGTCCCGTCGGACGTGTCCCGCCAGGCGCACTGCGACGTGCTGATCGTGCACACGGTCCGGTAGCGCGCCACCGTGGGCGATCCCCAGCGACAGGTGGAACGCGCCCTGCTCGGCGGCGAGCGGCGCTACACCAGGATCGAGGTCACCGAGGCCGCGGGCGTCAGCCTGGACCGGGCCAGGCGCCTGTGGATGGCGATGGGCTTCGCCGAGGTCGGTGACGACGAGGTCGTGTTCACCGACGGGGACGTCGAGGCACTGAAGGTGTGGGACGGACTGGTCGGCGCCGGCGTGGTGCCGCTCGCCGAGGAGGCGTCCGCCGCCCGCGCGCTGAGCCAGCCGCTGTCCCGGCTGGCCGACTGGCAGGCGCAGGAGGTGCTCGCCAGGGCGACCGACCTGGACGCGGCACCGGACCAGTTGGCCGTGCTGGCCGAACAACTGCTGCCGGTGGTCGAGCGGTTGCAGTCCTACGTGTGGCGCAGGCACCTGGCGGCGGCCACCGGGCGGGCGCTGTCCGTGGGCCGGGACGAGCTGTCCGCCCGGCACAGCGTGGTCGGTTTCGCCGACATAGTCGGGTACACCACGATCACCAGGCACTCCGACGCGGACGAGCTGTCCGCGTTGCTGGAGGCGTTCGAGAAGGACGCCTCCGACGCCATCGCCGCGCACCACGGGCGCCTGGTGAAGACAGTCGGCGACGAGGTGCTGTTCGTCGCCGACACGGCGACCGACGCCGCCGAGATCGCGTTGCACCTGGCCGATCCGGAGCGGGCCGAGGACCTGCCGCTGCTGCGGGTGGGGCTGGCGATGGGGCAGGTGCTGAGCCGGTTCGGTGACGTGTACGGCTCCGTGGTGAACCTGGCGGCCCGGCTCACCGCGCTGGCCCGGCCCGGCTCGGTGCTGGTGGACCGGGAACTGGCCGCGGCGCTGCGCGACAACGGTGCCTACCAGCTGCGCCAGCGGCGCTCGGCCGCGGTCCGCGGATACCATCATCTGCGGTCGTGGACGCTGCGTCGGGCCGACTAGCCGGCCCGCGCGACCCAGAATCGTGGCGTGACCGTGACCACGTAGGCTTCCGGTTCTCCGGTATGTCGACACGGAAATGGGGTTGTCGACGGCCGGAGGGGAGTGCTGGAGTTGCAGTGGCCGGGGAGGTCGCATGGCTCAGGACATCGTCCCGATCGAGCTCGGGCTGCCGCAGGGTGACGTCGTCACGTTGTGGGCGCCCCGCTGGCGGGAGGACGGCGAGGAGTGGGAGGCGTTCCTCGGGCACGACGAGGACCTGTACGCCTTCTCCGACACGGCACATCTGGCCGCGTTCGTGCGGGTCGCGGACGAGCACGACCTGACCGACCATCCGGCGTGGCACGTGGTTCCCGCGCTGTCGGTCGGCGAGCTCACCCCGGACGAGGAACACCAGTACGACCTCGTCGGCGTGCCGGAACTGGTCGCCGAGGAACCGGACACGTGGGTGCTGTCCGAGCTGGCCGACATCGTCGCGATGGTCCGGTCGCTGGCCGACGTCTGCGAACTGGACGACGTGCTCACGGTGCTGGACTCGACCGCCGCGTTCGACCTGCTGGAGCAGGGCACGCTGCCGTTCTCCGGCCGCGAGGGCGCGATCCTGTGGACCGAGCTGTGCGAGGTGGTCGCGGACAAGTGGGACGAGGTCCTGGACGCGATCGACGAGGTCGTCACCGAACCCGAGGTGGACGCCGGCGCGCTGAGCACCGCGCAGGTCGAACTCGCCGAACTGGAAGCCCAACTGGCCGAGGCACCGGACGACGACGAGGACGACGACATCGAAACCGTCGACGACATCGAGGCCGTCGACGCCGACGACGATGAGGCGGACACCGCTGAGGCCGACGAGGACGAGGAACCGCTCGGCTTCTGGGGTGAGGTCGGCATCGACCCGATCAAGATCATCACGGCCGGCGCCGAGCACTACACCCTGCGCTGCTACCTGGACGAGAAACCGGTGTTCTTCGGCTCCAACGGGAAGATCGACGTGTTCCGCTCGCCGAGGGCGCTGGCCAGGCACATCGCGGACGCCACGGCCGACGCCGAGGGCAACGACCTGGCGCAGGTCACCACGTGGGGCGACGTGGTCACCGCGGCCGTGGACGGCACGCTGACCATCGAGGTCGAGGAGGGCAACACCTACGTGCTGCCCCGCATCGCCGAGGACATCGCGGAGGGCCCGGACACCGTCGACCCGACGCAGTTGGACCTGGCGGTCGAACTGCTCACCGACGCGGCCGAGTGGGCGGGCGACGACAGCGTGTCCGCCGCGCTGGCGCCGTCGGAGAGCCTGGGCTGGCTGGTGTCGTTCGTGCTGCGGCCGGACCCGACGCGGCTGGCGCCGAGTGCGCCGTTCGACAAGGAAGAAGCCGCGTGGCGCGGTCTGGTGGACGCGTTCGAGGAGCGCCTGCGCACCCACTGAGGCCACAGTGGACAGTTGACTAGGTCCACTCGCGGATGCCGGTCTCGGCGCGGACCGGGGTGAGCACGATGGCCAGCAGCGGGCAGATCGCGGCGCACGCGAACGCGGTGGCGTAGCCGTGCGCGCCGATGAGCAGGCCGAGCACCGGCGGGGTCAGTGACGCGATGATGTTCTGCGCGGTGTTCTGCGTGCCCAGTGCCCGGCCGGCCCACACCGAACCGGCGAACTCGGCGGTCGCCGTGTAGCCCAATCCGTTGTCCGCCACCGTGATCACGGCTCCGACGGCGAGCGCGAACACCACCAGCCAGGCCCACGTCGCGTCGCCCAGCGCGGCCAGCAGCAGCACCCCGGCACTGGCCACGGCCAACTGCCGCATGGGCCGCAACCTGCTGCCCACCCGGTCGGACCAGTAGCCGCTGCCCAGCCGGCCGAACGCGCCGGCCAGTTGGATCGCCGCCATGAACGCGCCGGCCGTGGCGGCGGCCCAGTCCTGCCGGCTCACCAGGTACTCCAGCCCGAACACGGCCACGGTGGACTGCGGGACGACGAGCATCGCGCTGGCGCTGTGCAGCCGCCACAGCACCGGTGTCCGGTACGGCGACCGAGTCCGCACGCCCGGCCGCACCGGCGGCCGGGGCGGGTCGACCAGGAACAGCACCCCGATCACGGCGCAGGCCAGGCACAGCGCGGCCGGCAGCAGCAGCGCGTCGCGGAACGACATTCCCCTTGCCAGCAAAGGCAACGAGAACGCGGACAGGGCGACGCCGAGCGGCTGTGCCATCTGCCGCACGCTCATCGCGAGGCCGCGCTCGCGCACCGCGAACCAGCCCATCACGGCCCGACCGCTGGCCACGTTCACCGAGGAGCCGAAGGCGCCGGCCAACCCGATCAGCAGCACGAACGCGACCATGCCGTGCGCCACCAGGATCGCCAGCAGCGCGCAGGCGCCGCAGCCGGCCAGCCCCACCGTGATGGCCAGTCGCTCACCGAACCGGTCGGCGACCGCGCCCCAGCCGATCAGGGTGAGCATCAGCCCGATGGTGGGCGCCGCCACCACGACGCCGACGGCGGCCAGCGACAGGTGTTCCGCGGCGCGGATGTTCGGCACCAGGAACGGCAGGCCGTAGATGAACGCGGACGTGGCCGCCTGGGACGCGACCCCGATGGCGAGAATGGCCCAGCGACGCCTGCTGGCCGGCCGGACCGGTGCCGGTGCCGCGTCGACGTCCTCCACGACCATCTCCCACCATTTGGGACAATGTCCTGACCATTGGACGTTAGGTCACGGTGGCGCACCGGCGCAATCGGCCGTTCACATCGTGGTCCGCCCCGCTCAGCCGATCAGCCGCGCGTACGCCGGCTTGATCACGTCGTTGATGATCTCCAGCCGCTCGTCGAAGCCGATGAACGCGGACTTCATCGCGTTCACCGTGAACCACCGCAGATCCGCCCAACCGTAGCCGAACGCCTCGACCAGGGCGGCGAACTCGCTGGTCAGCGAGCAGTGGCTCATCAGGCGGTTGTCGGTGTTCACGGTCACCCGGAACCGCAGCCGGGTGAGCAGGCCGATCGGGTGTTCCGCGAGGGAGGTGGCGGCGCCGGTCTGCAGGTTGGACGTCGGGCACATCTCCAGCGGGATGCGGCGGTCCCGGACGTAGCCGGCCAGCGGACCGAGTTGGACGGAGCCGTCCGCGGCCACCTTGATGTCGTCGACGATCCGCACGCCGTGGCCGAGCCGTTCCGCGCCGCAGTGCTGGATGGCCTCCCAGATGGACGGCAACCCGAACGCCTCGCCGGCGTGGATGGTGAAGTGGGCGTTCTGCTGGCGGAGGTACTCGAAGGCGTCCAGGTTCCTGGTGGGCGGGTAGCCGGCCTCCGGCCCCGCGATGTCGAACCCGACGACGCCGACGTCCCGGTAGCGGACCGCCAGTTCGGCGATCTCCATCGAGCGGGCGTTCTGCCGCAGCGCGCACAGCAGCGTGCCGATCCTGATGCGCCGGCCGGCGTCGGCGGCCAGCCGCTCGCCCTCCCGGAAACCGGCCTGCACGGCCTGCACCACGGCGTCCAGGTCCAGTCCGCCCTCGACGTGCAGTTCCGGGGCGTAGCGGACCTCGGCGTAGACGACGCCGTCGGCGGCCAGGTCCTGCACGCACTCGGTGGCCACCCGGACCAGTGCGGCCTCGTCCTGCATGACGGCGCAGGTGTGGGCGAAGGTCTCCAGGTAGCGGACCAGGGAGCCGGAGTCGGCGGCCGAGGCGAACCAGGTGCCCAGTTCGACCGGATCGGTGGTGGGCAACTGCCGGTAGCCGGCGGCGTCGGCCAGTTCGATCACGGTCGCCGGTCGCAGCCCGCCGTCCAGATGGTCGTGCAGCAGCACTTTGGGTGCGGCGAGCAGGGCGGATCCGGTCGGGACGGTCGGGGTCGACATGGCGACACGGTACTCCGGGGCGGGAAATGCCGGCCGCGGACGATCATGGACGTGTAGGCTGCGGAGCGCGTGTTACCGGGGTGTCGAAAACTCCACTCGAACGGGCGAACAACGGCGAAGACGGGTGATCCATCGACGGCAACGAGCGATCAACTGCCGGCAGCGACCTCACTCGACCAGTGATCGGGTCACGGAGAGGCCGTTCGGCTGAAGATCGACTAGGCCATTCGCGGTCTTCGACCCGACCGGACGGAGCAGTAACGGCCACCCGGCCGTGACGAACGGCCGGGGTGTGTGCGTGCCGCCACCCGACAGTGGCTAGGCTCAGGGCTCCCCTCCCCACGGACGAAGGCTTGTTGCCGTGAACGAGAACAACACGATGTCTTTCGACCGCATGCGCAACATGCTCAACCGTGCGGCCGAAGTGCGCGAGAGCGAACAGCAGCAGATCTTTGACGCGCTGGACGAGATCCACGCGCGGCTGCAGCCGGTCGAGTCCCTTGGCGCCGTCCGCAAGCGGCTGTCCGAGTTGCCGGACCGGACCGAGGTCAGCGTGCTGGCCGAACGGCTGGACGAGGCACTGGCCAAACTGGAGGCCCAGGACTCGGCGATCGCCGTGCTCAGCCGTTCGGTCGACTCGATGGTGGACAAGCTGGCCAAGCCGTTCGCCCAGCTCGACGGCCGGTTGGACGGCGTGGCCGGCCGGTTCGAGGGCGTCGCCGGCCGGATGGACGGCCTGGAGGACAAGCTCGGCGGCATCCACAAGCGCATCGACGACGTCGACGGCCACCTGGACAAGCAGGACGGCAAGCTGGACAGCCTGCCGCGCGAGGTGCACGTGCCGCTGCGGGAACGGCTGGAGATCCTGGAGACCGCGCTGCGCAGCCGGATCGACGAGGTCGGCGAGGGTGTGCACGAACACATGGACGGCACGCGCGAGGCGCTGTACCGGTCCGTCACCGAGTCGACGTCGGCCGTGGGTGCCGCCGTGGACAAGGCGGCCGAGTCGTTGCAGGGCCGGTTCACCCAGGCGCACGAGTCGCTGGCCACGAAGGTCGACGAGACCGCCGGCACGTTGCGGTCCGGCATGACCGAGGCGCGCGAGTCGCTGCAGGCCCGGGTGGACGCCGCGTCCGGTGACATGGCCGCGAAGGTCGAACAGGCGCAGGCCGCACTCGACCCGACCGAGCGGCTGGCCGCGCTGACCGACCGGCTGGAGCAGGTCACCAGCCGGCTGGACGCCATGGCCGCGCGGATCGACGCCGTCGAGAGCGGCATCGGCGGCCGGCTCGGCGAGCTGGCCACGAGCGTGGAGCAGGGTCTGCACCAGGTGCACGGCTCGGTCTCGTCGCGGCCGGACGCGGACGCGATCATGTCGCTGGTGCGGGGCGCCAACGAGGAGTCCGAGCGGCGGCACGCCGGCCAACTGGACGAGGCGATGGCGACGTTCGCCGAGCTCATCCTCGGTGGCGGCGGCCCGACCCCGCCCCCGCCGCCGACGGCCCTGCCCCGGCAGCAGCGGCGGGCGCGCGGTCCCAAGCCGAAGACGAACGGCAAGGAACTGGACCTGGCCGACGACATGGCAGAAGGCGCCTGATCCGGTCGACGGCGAACGCCCCGGCCTGCTGGCCGGGGCGTTCGCGGTAATCGGTTGACCGGTGCCGGACAGTGGGTCTTCGTGGGGAGCGACGACGCGGCCGCGATTCGCCGGATGGCGAGGCTGGCAACGCCGATGGCGCTGCGGGTCGCGGTGACCCTGGGACTGCCGGACCGGCTGTTCGGTGCTGCCGCCGCCGCTGACCAACTGGCCGGCGAACTCGACGTGTCACCGGTCGCGCTCGACCTCCTGTTGGCTCACCTCGCCACCCTCGGCGTCCTCGAACGGACCGCCACCGGCTACCGGACCACCGACTACGGGGCGAACCTGTGCGCCGATGCCGACACCGGCCTGACCAACACCCTCCTGCACCTCGACTCCGCCGCCAGCCGGGCCGAGATGGCCTTCGTCGAACTCGCCCACAGCATCACCACCGGCCAGGCCGCCTACCCGCGCCGCTACGGCCGGGACTTCTGGACCGACCTCGCCGAACACCCGCACCTGCGCGAGTCGTTCGACCGGCAGATGACGCAACGGTTCCGGGACGAGATCCCCCGGATCGTCGCCGGCTTCGACTGGTCCCGGTTCGCCACCGTCGTCGACGTCGGCGGCGGGCAG
>DATEPR010000220.1:0-11376 GCA_035273045.1 Pseudonocardiaceae bacterium
TCGGCGACGACCGTGTCGTCCGCGGACAGTTCGGCGAACAGCCACCCGCCGCCCGCGGGGAGTTCGGGCACCGCGCGGCCACGTGCCCGGACCACGTCGACGATGCGCGCGTCCAGGCCCTCCAGGGTGATCGGCCGGTGCGGCAGCAGGGCGGGCGCGGCGTCCGCGGCCGCCGCCATGTCCGGGTAGCCGAGTACCACCAGCACGGTGCGGGCCGGCGGAGTGACCAGGTCGACGGTGGCGCGCAGCAGCACGCCGCAGGTGCCCTCGGTGCCGACCAGCGCGGCCGGCAGGTGGAAGCCGTGTTCGGGCAGCAGGTGCTCCAGCGAGTAGCCGGACACCTGGCGGCGGAACCGGCCCAGTTCGGTGCGGATCACGCCGAGGTGTTCGCGGACCACGTCGTGCAGCGCGGCCACGGTGGGCGAGTCGGCCGGGGTCATGCCGGGCCGGGCGGCCAGCCGCTCGCCGGTGCCGGTGAGCAGGTCCATCTCGCGCACGTTGTCCGCGGCCCGGCCGTAGGCCAGCGCCCGCGACCCGCAGGCGTTGTTGCCCAACATGCCGCCGATCGTGCAGCGGCTGTGCGACGACGGGTCCGGACCGAACCGCAGCCCGTGCGGCCGGACGGCAGCCTGGAGGTCGTCCAGCACCACCCCGGGCTGCACACTGGCGGTACCGGCGTCCGGGTCGACGTGCTCGATCCGGTTGAGATGCCGGGAGCAGTCCAGCACCACGCCGGTCCCGACGGCGTTGCCGGCGATCGAGGTACCGCCGCCCCGCGCGGTCAGCGGCACGCCGAGCGACCGGCACACGGCGAGGGTGGCCTCGACCTCGTCGGCTGACCGCGGAAAGACCACGGCCGCGGGCACCACGCGGTACAGGGAGGCGTCGGTGGAGTACTCGGCCCGGCGCCGCGCCGAGACGTCGACCTCGGCGACCCCCTCGGCCCGCAGGGCCGCCGTCAGCTCGTCCGGATCCATGATCCCCATCATCACTTGACGAGCGTCACATGCCAGTTCGTTGCGGGAACAGAGCACCCGGGTACATGCTTGTACAAGCCAACTACTTGCGTGAGGAAACCAAGCAGAGGAGCGGAGCGTGACGGAAATCCAGTCGACAGCTGCTCCGCGGGTGGCCCAGGATCAGTACGACCGCGCCGAGGCGGTCGTCGACCAGGTCGTGCGCTTCGTCCGCCTGATGAAACGCGCCCACGCGCGGTTCGCATCCCACTCGGACGGCGTGGAGCACGCCGCCTACGTCCTGCTCGCGGTGCTCGCCACCGAGGGGCCGCAGCGCACGACCGCGCTCGCCGAGGCCGTGCACTCCGACACGTCCACGGTGAGCCGCCAGGTCGGCGCGCTGGTTCGGCACGGCCTGGTGGAACGCCAGGCCGACCCGGCGGACGGCAGGGCCTGCCTGCTGGCCGCCACACCGGCCGGGCTCGCCACCTACGAGAACGAACGCCGCACCCGCACCAGGCGGATGGCCGACGTGCTCAGCCACTGGTCGTCAGAGGACCTCCGTACGGTGACCGAGCTGCTCACGCGGCTCAACACCGACATCGAGACCTACGAACTGATCAACACGGGCGCCGCCACCGGCGCCGGCACCACGAAGGGGGGAATCCGATGACCACCAATGCCACCAGCGCCGCGCTGGACACGACGGCGCCGGCGACACCGGCGCGGCCCGCGGCAGGAGGAGCCGGGGCGCTGTCGCACCGGAAGATCATGACCATCCTGGGTGGCCTGCTGCTCGGCATGTTCCTGGCCGCGCTGGACCAGACCATCGTCAGCACGTCGATCCCGCGCATCGCCAACGACCTGCACGGCCTGAGCATCCAGGCATGGGTCACCACGGCGTACCTGATCACGTCCACGATCACCACGCCGCTGTACGGCAAGCTGTCCGACATCTACGGCCGCAAGCCGTTCTACCTGGCCGCCATATCCATCTTCATCGTCGGCTCGGCGGCCAGCTCGTTCGCCACGTCGATGTACGAGCTGGCCGGCTTCCGCGCGTTCCAGGGCCTGGGCGCCGGCGGCCTGATGTCCCTGGCGTTCACCATCATCGGCGACATCGTCTCGCCGCGGGAACGGGCCAAGTACCAGGGCTACTTCCTGGCCGTGTTCGGCCTGTCCAGCGTGCTCGGCCCGGTCATCGGCGGCGCGCTGTCCGGCGCCAACTCCATCCTGGGGATCACCGGCTGGCGCTGGGTGTTCCTGGTCAACGTGCCGATCGGCCTGGCCGCGCTGGTGGTGGTCGCGAAGGTGCTGAACGTCCCGCACCAGCCCCGGCAGCAGCGGATCGACTGGTGGGGCGCGGTCGCCCTGGTGATCGGCATCGTGCCGATCCTGGTGGTCGCCGAGCAGGGCCAGCAGTGGGGCTGGGGGAGCCTGCGCTCGCTGGTCTGCTACGGCATCGGCGTCGTCGGCGTCCTGGCGTTCCTCCTGATCGAACGGGCCATGGGCGACAGCGCGCTGATCCCGCTGCGGCTGTTCCGCAGCCGCGTGTTCAGCACGGTGATCATCGCTGGCACCATCGTCGGCGCCGCGATGTTCGGCGCCATCACGCTCATCCCGCAGTACCTGCAGATCGTCCGCGGCGCCTCGCCGACCACGTCCGGCCTGCAGATGCTGCCGCTCATGGTGGGCCTGATGAGCGCGTCGGTCATCTCCGGCCAGATCACGTCCCGCACCGGGCGGTACAAGATCTTCCCGATCATCGGTTCGGTGTTCATCATCGGCGGCTCGCTCCTGTTCACCAGGATCGGCGCGGACACGCCGATCTGGCAGCCGATGCTGTACATGGTCGCGCTCGGCTTCGGCGTCGGTAACTGCCTGCAGACGCTGACCCTGGCCGCGCAGAACGCCGGGTCGTTCCGCGACATGGGCGTGTCCACCGCGTCCGCCACGTTCTTCCGGCAGATCGGCGGCACGCTGGGCGTCGCCGTGTTCCTGTCCGTGCTGTTCAGCACGGTGACCGGCAAGATCGTGAACGCCCTGCACCACGCTGGCCCCGCGTTCCAGGCCGCGCTGTCCGACCCGGCGGTGACGCACAACCCGGTCAACGCGCCGGTGCTGGGCATCCTGCACGGCAACGGCACCGGCAGCCTGCTCCAGGACGCCTCGTTCCTGCAGCGGGTGGACGCCCGGCTGGCGCACCCGTTCCTGGTGGGCTTCTCCGACTCGATCGACCTGGTGTTCCTGTGGGTCGCCGCGCTCAGCGTGGTCGCCCTCGTGGTGACCCTGCTCATCAAGGAGATCCCGCTGCGCACCATGTCCGGCATCCAGGCGATGGCCGAGAGCGAGACCGGTGGCGCCGCGACCGACGCCGCCGTGCCGCCGGTGCACGACGCCATCCCGGCCGAGCCGGTCGCCGACGAGGTCGACGCGTTCCGCGAACCGGAACGGGTCGGCCGGCACGCCCTCACCACCGCGGGCACCCCGATCAGCGGGTCGGTGCGCCGCTCCGACGGCTCACCCGCCACCGGCGCCGTGCTGACGCTGATCAACCACGGCGGCCAGCAGGTGGCCAGGGGCACGTCCGGTGACGACGGCGAGTACGAACTGGTGGCCCCGCTGGACGGGTCGTACGTGCTGATCGCGTCCTCGGCCGGTCACCAGCCGCAGGCGTCCACCCTGCGGGTGGCCGGCGACCCGGTGCACCTGGACGTCCGGCTGACCGGGACGGCCCGAGCCACCGGCGTGGTGCGCGCCGGCGCCGACCCGGTGCCCGGCGCGGTGGTGACGCTGACCGACCCGCGCGGTGAGGTCGTCGGCTCGGTCACCACCGGCGACGACGGCTGGTTCCGGTTCGCCGACCTGCTCGGCGGCCGGTACACCCTGGTCGTGTCGGCGTCCCGGTACCGCCCGTACGCGACGTCCGTCGCCGTGCCCGACCTGGGCGACGCGGTCACGGAGGTCGTGCTGTCCGGCGGCGCCCGGCTCACCGGCACCGCCACGGGCGGCCCGGACCGCGCCCCGGTCCGCGACGCCAGGGTCACCCTGGTCGACGCCGCCGGGACCGTGGTGGCCATGACCACGACGGACCACACGGGCGCCTACGCGTTCGGTGACCTGCCGGCCGGCGAGTACACGATCATCGCCAGCGGCTACCCGCCGGTGAGCGGCCACTACCAGGTCGGAGCCGGCGAAGACGGTGTCCACGACGTGGTCCTGGAACACTCCGACATCTGACCGCGGGACAGGGGCCGGCCTCTTGTCGAGGCCGGCCCCTTCCGACTACTGGCGGCGCAGCATCCGCGTGACGCCGGCGGCCACCGTGGTGGCGAGGATCCAGCCGGCCGCGATCAGCGCCGCGGCGAACCACTGCGACGCACCGGGCAGCGCCCACCGGTTCTTGTTCCCGAAGTCCACGATCGGGATCAGCAGGTCCAAAGTGAACAGGAACGGATTCCACACCAGGTGGTCATCCTGATTGGTGAGTGGACAGAACCGGTAGGCGGCGAAAGTCGACGGATCACCGGGCGCCACGCCACAGTGGGCAGGATAGAGGCCGAACCACAGCGTCCCGATCACCAGCAGCAGCGCCAGCCAGCCCAGCGCCCGCGACGGCCGGTAGCCGTAGCCGACCATGGACCGCTGCAACCAACTCCAGCACACCACCGGCGCACCGAGCACCCGGAAACCGCTGGCCAGCGCGGCATAGCGGCGGCGCTGCTTCTCGATCAGCACGGTGTCGGCATGTTCCTCGTTGCCCGCGGCGCGCAGCATCGCCGCCAGCTGGTCGTACGGGCCGGGGCTGTAGCCGCCCTGTTCCGCGGCGCGCAGCCACGCCAGCCGCCGCACGACCGCTTCGTCGTCGGCCAGGTGGATGGCCCTGGTCAGCGAGTCGTACCGGAAGGTGTCCATGTCGATGCCGCCGGCGGCCTGCCACAACGCCTCGTTGTCGTCCAGCGACGTGCACCGCATCTGCCGCAGCCCCACCCGGCCGTACGGCGGCCGCGCCAGGGTCAGCGACAGTTCCTGCGTCTGGGCGCCGAAGCAGTTGAGCACGCTGCGGTCCGCCGCGCCGCCCTCCTCACCGAGTTCGGCGCCGGCGAAGGTGAGCTGCCGGCCGATCGTGGCGCGCACCATCCGCACCTCGCCCGCCGAGGCGAACGCCCGTTTGTAACCTGCGGCGCACACCACGTCCCTGCCGATCCGCGCCGCTCGGATGTCCAGGCAGGGCTTGGGATTGCGGTCCCGCGTGTACGTGCCCGGCCGGCTCAGCCGGCTGGCCCGCAGGTCGAGGTTGGCGCCGATCTGCATCTCGTGCATGATCATCGAGCCGTAGATCTCGGTCTCCCGGCACTCGAAGTTGCCGCCCACCGCCATGCGCCGACCCACCCATACGTCGTGCCCGGGATTGGCCAGCACCGACCCGTCCAGCCGGACGTTCCCGCGCACCCCCAGGTCGAGCAGCCGCCACTCACCCGTCACCCGGACCCCGCGGGCGTCCAGGTTGCCGTCGATCTGGGTGCCGTCCAGGTAGATCGCGCGGATGTCGAACGGCACCTCCGCACCGCCGGAGATGTCCACCGACGAGCCGGTGAGCCGCAACGACCCGCCGATGTTCGCGTTCACCATCCGGATCGTTCCGGCGCTGACGAACTCCTGGTCCAGGTCGGTGTTGCCGCCCACCTTGATCCGGTCGGCGATCAGCGTGGTGTGCACGTCGTAGTACGGGTCGTCGACCGGCAGCGCGGCCGCGGAGTCGCCGCCGGGCCGCAGTTGCGCGCCCCGCATGGAGAAGTCGCTGTCCACCTGCACGCTCGGCAGGAACACCCAGCCGGTGGAGCGGAACCTGTTGCCGGACAGCACGTCCACCGCGCACACCAGGTTGCCGCCGACGTGCATTCCGTTGCCGTCCAGGGCACAGCCGGCGACGTTGTGCAAGCCGGCGCCGCTGAAGTTGACGTTGCCGCCGCTGCGCAGGCCGGCGAGCCTGACCTCGCCGACCACCTCCAGGTTGTTGGCCAGCAACGCGCCGGCCAGTTGCAGCCGGTCGGCGTGCAGTCCGCGCCTGCCGGGATTGTTCAGCCGGCTGCCGGTCAGCAGCAGCGAACCCTGGATCCGCGCGTCCGTCAGGTCGACCAGGCCGCGCACCGTGGTGTCCAACAACCCGATGTCGTTGTCGCTGTTGGCGTTGCGCGCGGACAGGCCGGGCAGCCAGCAGCCGTTGAACTCCAGGCCGGCCAGATTGGCCTGGCGCAGGTCCGGCGGGTTCTCGAACCGGCAGCGCACGAACTCCAGCAGGTACGGGAACTCCAGGGCACGCAGGTCGAGGGTGCCGATGAGGTACCGGTCCTCGACGCGCAACACGGGCGGCGCGGCCGGTTTGCGGCGCAGCCACGGCATCCCGCCGGTGTCCGGCTCGAACACCCGCCGGACGACGTCCTCGGCCTGCATCACCGCCCAGGTCGGCGGCACCGGGTCGTGCACGTCCAGGACGCCGGTCTCACGGTCGCCGGGGTCCGGACCTGGCATGCCGTTGCGGTTGGCCGGCATCGGACCCCCTGTCGTGGCTACCCAGAGTGTGTCGCGTGCGCGGCCAGTATCAGGGCGATCGCCTCGGTGACCCGGCGCGCGTAGTCCAGGTGCAGCGACTCGTCCGGCACGTGCGCGTTGCTGCCCGGCCCGAGCACGCCGGTGACCACGAACTGAGCCGCAGGGTACTGCTGTTGCAGCAGCCCCATCAGCGGAATCGAACCACCGAGTCCGATCGTCCGCCACGGCGCCCCGAACACGCCGTCGGCCGCGTCGTCCAACGCGACCCGCAGCCACGGCGCCACGGCGGGCGCGTTCCAGCCGTCCGCGCTCTCCACGCCGGACAGTTCGATCTGCGCGCCGTACGGGACGTCGGTGGTCAGCGCCTTGCGCAGCGCCGCCTGGGCACGCGACGAGTCGACCGTCGGCGGCAGCCGGAAGCTCAGGCACAGCGTGGTGTACGGGCGCAGCACGTTGCCGGCGTCGGCGGGCGCGGGCAGGCCGTCGGCGCCGATCACCGACAGGTTCGGGCGCCACGTGTTGTTCAGCACCAGTTCCAGCTCGTCGTCGCTGGCCAGGGACACCCCGGGCACCAGCGGCAGCCCGGCGCCGACCATGCCGGGCACCGCCTCGACCGCCGCCTTGATCTCGGTCAGCCGGTCCGCGGGCACCTCGGCGTACATCTCGGGCAGCAGAACCTCGCCGGTGGCCGAGTCCTCCAGCCGGTCCAGCAACTGGCGCAACACCCGGAACGAGCTGGCCACCACACCGCCCGCGTTGCCGGAGTGCTGGCCGATCGTCAGCATCCGCACCGTCACCGTGGCCTGCACCAGGCCGCGCAGGGACGTGGTCAGCCACAGCCGCTCGTAGTCGCTGGCACCGGAGTCCAGGCACACCACCAGGGTGACGTCACCGAACCGGGGACCGAGCACCTCCAGGTAGGCGGGCAGGTCCGGGCTGCCCGACTCCTCACCGGTCTCCAGCAGCAGCACGCACCGGCCGTGCGTGCCGCCCGCCGCGCGCAACGCCTGGAGGGCCGCCGCGGCCGCGAACCCGGCGTACCCGTCGTCGGCCGCGCCCCGCCCGTACAGCCGCCCGTCGCGGATCACCGGCGTCCACGGGTCCAGCCCGTCCGACCAGCCGCCCACCGGTGGCTGCTTGTCCAGGTGCCCGTACAGCAGCACGGTCCCCGCGGCCTCGGCCCCCCGCGACGCCGGCAGGTCGGCGACGAGCACCGGCGACTTGCCCTCCAGCGTCACGATGTCGACGGTCGCGCCGGGAAGGTCCCGGTCGGACAGCCAGGACCGCAGGTGCTCCACGGCGGCGTCCAGGTGGCCGTTGGCGGCCCACTCCGGGTCGAACGCCTCGGACACGGCGGGAATGGTCACCAGATCGGACAGTCCGGACAGGATGTCGGACTCCCACAGGGCACGGACGGTACTGGTCAACAACGCGCGATCAACGTCAGCCACGCAGCGATCCTGCCACCCACTGGTCCGTGACCAGGATGTGACCAAGCCCACCACCGATCGGCCCAGCGGCCGCCGCCCGGCCGGGTGGCCGTCCCGACCAGCGCGGACGGTACGGCAGTTGGCCGACCGATCATTGCCCTTCCGACCGTTTTCGCAGTTCAGCGGCGCTGTGCGAGGTCAGGACAGCACGCTCGCACTCACCGATGCGGCCTGGCTCATGCCAGGATGGTGGGGTGAACCGTCAGTGTTGACGGCGACCCGATCGCTCCCTGACCGGGGAACGGCGGTTGCTGTCAGCACGGCCGTAGCCGGCCGTCACGAGCTGCCGCACGGCCTTGTCATCGAGGAGAAGACGCGCCATGTCGTCCGCAGAGCACTGGACGCAGGAACGGCCGGCCGGCACACCGGCCGCGACCGCCGCCACACCGACCACGGAACAGGTGATCGCCGGCTTGCGAGCAACAAGCGAAGGCGGTGCCGACCTGGTGCAGCTGCTCACCCCCGAAGGTGAGCGGGTCACGCACCCACTTTTCGACTTCGAGATCGGCACCGACGAACTGCGTTCCCTGTACCGGGACATGGTGCTGGTACGCAGGGTCGACCGGGAGGCCAACGCGTTGCAGCGGCAGGGGCAGCTGGGCATCTGGGTCCCGCTGCTCGGCCAGGAGGCCGCCCAGGTCGGCGCGGGCCGCGCACTGCGCCCGCAGGACATGGCGTTCCCCAGCTACCGGGAGCACGGCGTCGCGTGGTGCCGGGGTGTCCCGCCCACCGACCTGCTGGGCATCTTCCGCACCTCAGACCACGGCAGCTGGGACCCGATCGCCCGCCGCTTCAACCTCTACACCATCGTGATCGGCAACCAGGTGCTCAACGCCGCCGGATACGCGATGGGGCAGCGGTTCGAGGGCAAGGTGGGCGACGACGACGGGGAAGCCACGATCGTCTTCTTCGGCGACGGAGCCACCAGCCAGGGTGACGTGCACGAGGGCTTCGTGTGGTCCGCCGTGTACGACGCGCCGCTGGTGCTGTTCTGCCAGAACAACCAGTGGGCCATCTCCGAGCCGACCGAACGGCAGAGCCGGCTCCCGCTGTACCAGCGCGCCCGCGGCTACGGCTTCCCCGGCATCCGGGTGGACGGCAACGACGTGCTGGCCTGCCTCGCGGTCACCCGGTGGGCGCTGGACGAGTGCCGGCACGGCAACGGCCCGGTGCTGATCGAGGCCTACACGTACCGGATGGACGCGCACACCACCACCGACGACCCCACCCGCTACCGGCTGTCCGACGAGGTCGAGGCGTGGAAGCTGAAGGACCCGATCGAACGGGTCCGCGCCCACCTGGCCCGCAAGGGCCTCGCCGACCAGTCCTTCTTCGACCAGGTCCAGGCCGAGTCCGACGCGCTGGCCGCCGAACTGCGCGACTTCTGCGTGAACATGCCGGACCCGCCGGCCAGCCGGATCTTCAGCAACGTCTACGCCGAACCGAGCCCCGTGCTGGACGCGCAACGGGACGAATATCTGGAGTACGCGGCAGGTTTCGGGGGTGAGCACTGATGGCGGCACCCACCATCGGCGCCCAGGGCGCCGCGGCCGGCCAGAACCCGTCGGTCCGCACGGTCACCATGGCGAAGGCGCTCAACCAGGGCCTGCGGGCGGCGATGGAGGCCGACCCGAAGGTCATCGTGATGGGCGAGGACGTCGGCAAGCTCGGTGGCGTCTTCCGCATCACCGACGGGCTGCAGAAGGACTTCGGTGAGCAGCGCGTGCTGGACACCCCGCTGGCCGAGTCCGGCATCGTCGGCACGGCCATCGGCCTGGCCATCCGCGGCTTCCGGCCGGTGTGCGAGATCCAGTTCGACGGGTTCGTGTTCCCCGCGTTCGACCAGATCGTGTCGCAACTGGCCAAGCAGCACTACCGCAGCCAGGGCAAGGTGAAGATGCCCGTCGTGGTGCGGATCCCGTACGGCGGCGGCATCGGCGCCGTCGAGCACCACTCCGAGTCGCCGGAGTCGTACTTCGCGCACACGGCCGGCCTGAAGGTCGTGTCCTGCTCCAACCCGGTCGACGCCTACTGGATGATCCAGCAGGCGGTCGCCTGCGACGACCCGGTGATCTTCTTCGAACCCAAGGGCCGCTACTACGAGAAGGCCGAACTGGACACGTCGGCCGCGCCCATGCCGCTGTTCCGCGCCAAGGTGCTGCGGCCGGGCGGCGACGCCACACTGGCCAGCTACGGGCCGTCCATCCGGACCTGCCTGGCCGCGGCCAGCGCGGCCGAGGCCGACGGCACCGACCTGGAGGTCATCGACCTCCGCACACTGTCCCCATTGGACCTGGACCCGGTGTACGAGTCGGTGCGCCGGACCGGACATCTCGTGGTGGTCAGCGAGTCGCCGAGCGAGGTGTCGATCGCGTCCGAAGTGGCCACCCGCGTGCAGCAGGAGTGCTTCTACTCGCTGGAGGCGCCAGTGCTGCGGGTGACCGGTTTCGACACGCCGTACCCGCCGACCAAGCTGGAGGACGAGTTCCTGCCGGACCTGGACCGGGTACTGCACGCCGTCGACCGCTCGCTGGCGTGGTGAGGGGACGCGGATGCCTGACTACAAGCGATTCGTGCTGCCGGACACCGCCGAGGGCCTGACTGACGCGGAAATCCTGTCGTGGCAGGTGAAACCGGGCGACGACGTGGTCGTCAACCAGATCCTGGTGGAGATCGAGACGGCGAAGGCCGCGGTCGAGCTGCCGTCGCCATGGGCGGGCAAGGTCACCGAACTGCTGGTCGAAGCCGGCCAGACGGCCGAGGTGGGCTCGCCGATCATCGTGATCGACGTCGACCCGACCGGGGAGGCCCCCGCACCATCGGCCAACGGCAGCGCGCCCGCGCAGGGTGGCGACGACGTGCCGAACCTGGTCGGCTACGGACCGAAGACGCAGGCGGCGCGGCGCCGGTCACGCAAGGCCCCCGCCGCGGCCGTCACCACACCGGCCGAACCGGTGCAGGTGGTCGAGCCGGAACCCGAACCCGAACCGGTCGCCGCCCCTCGCGGTGGCTACGTGCCGCTGGCCAAGCCACCGGTCCGCAAACTCGCCAGGGAACTCGGAGTCGACCTGCACGTGCTCACCGGCACCGGCCCGTCCGGCGTGATCACCCGGGAGGATGTGCAACGGGCGACAGCCGAACCGGAACCGGTTCGCACGGTCGTCGGTTCGCCGGAACGGGAACGCCGGGTGCCCGTCAAGGGTGTCCGCAGGGCGACGGCCCAGGCCATGGTGTCCAGCGCGTTCACCGCGCCGCACGTCACCGAGTTCCTGACCGTCGACGTGACACCGATGATGGAACTGCGGGCCAGGCTCAAGTCCGACCCCCGGTTCGCCGCGGTGCGGCTGACACCGCTGGCGTTCGCCGCCAAGGCGGTG
>DATEPR010000221.1:0-13737 GCA_035273045.1 Pseudonocardiaceae bacterium
GATCGCCGCCGCCGCGACCACCGTGACCACCTTGAACGCGCGCATCGCCTCGGTCATCGTGGCCGCGTCGAACCCGACCGTGCGCATCCCGACCTGCCGCACCGTCGGCACCACCGCGGCGGCCTGCGCCAGATGGGTCGCGTCGAACTCCACCTCGATCCGGTGCGCGTCACGGCTTGGCTCGACCGGCCCGGTCCGGCCCATCGCCGCCGTCGCCGCCTCGGTGATCCACTCGGCGGTCCGGGCCGGTGGCGCGCACACCGCGGCATAGCGGCTGACGCACTCCTTCACCGCCACCCGCCGCGCCCCGGGGGCGTAGCCGGCGGCGTCGTCGCAGGTCCGGTCGTCGCCGGTGACCAGCAGCACCGGCACCCCGTACTCGGCGGCCAGTGCCGCGTTCAACCGGCCCTCGCTGGCCGGTTCGCCGTCCAGCCACACCCCGACGATCGAGTTGGCCAGGTAGGTGTGGGCGAGCACCCCGTCGGTGCCGGCACCCGCGTGGTAGCCCAGGAACACCACGCCGGCCACGCCGGAGTCGACACCCTGCATCATCGACTGCGGCTTGTGCCGGCCGGTGAGCATCCGCGCCGCCGGCGCCAGATCCTCCAGCAGCAGGTTGCGCTGCGCCGAATGCGCCTCGTTGACCAGCACGTCCGTCGCGCCACCCGCGACCAGGCCGGCGACGCAGGCGTTCACGTCCCCGGTGAACAGCTTCCGGAACCGCTGCCACTGCTCGGTGCCCGGCGTGACGTCCCCGGTCCACGTCACCCCGGTCGCGCCCTCCATGTCCGCTGAGATCAGGATCCGCACGGCCCACACGGTACGTCGCCCGGGGGAGCGGGCACGTCGTTGTGCACATACCGACCGGTCGGTACCATCAGCCGCTGTGGAGGAGCGCACGATCGACGCCGTGGTGTTCGACTACGGCGGTGTGCTGACCACCCCGGTGCGGCACGCGACGAGCGGCTGGCTGGCCGCCGACGGGATCACCGAGGACAGCTACCGCGAAGTGATGCGCGAGTGGCTGGTCGGCGAGGCCGCCGCCGGATCACCGGTGCACCGGTTGGAGACCGGTGAACTGTCCCCGGCGGACTTCGAGGCCGCCCTGGCACCCCGACTGGTCACCACGTCCGGCCGACCCGTGGTCGCCGACGGGCTGCTGGCCCGCATGTTCGCGCTGATGCGGCCCGACCCGGCGATGCTCGCCCTGGTCACCGAACTGCGGTCGGTGGGCGTGCGCACCGGGCTGCTGTCCAACAGCTGGGGCAACCACTACACCGACGAACTGCTCGCCATGTTCGACGCCGTCGTCATCAGCAGCCGGGTCGGGCTGCGCAAACCCGACCCCGCCGTGTTCCGTCTCATGCTGGAACAACTGGACCTACCCGCCGGGCGGGTCGCGTTCGTCGACGACCTGCCGGTCAACGTGGCCGGCGCCGAACGACTGGGCCTGCACGCCGTGCACCACACCGACGCCCAGGCCACCGCGGCCGGGCTGCGCCGGCTGGTGCCCGACCTGCCGGAGTTGGATGTGACAGCATGACCGACACCACCACCGACCTGCCCGGCCTGGACCTGCGCCGGCTCACCGACTACCTGGCCGGCGCCACCCCCGGCCTGGTCACCGGTCCACTGTCGGCGGAACTGATCGCCGGCGGCCGCTCCAACCTCACCTACCGGCTGACCGACGGCGCCACCCGCTGGGTGCTGCGCCGCCCACCGCTGGGGCACGTGCTGCGCACCGCGCACGACATGGGCCGCGAGTACCGGGTGCTGTCCGCGCTGGCCGACACGGCGGTCCCGGTGCCGCGCACCGTGCACCTGTGCGCCGACCCCGACGTGCTGGGGGCGCCGTTCTACCTGATGCAGCACGTCGACGGCGTCGTGCTGCGCACCCGGCGGCAGTGCGAGGAACTCGGCGAAGCCAACACCACGGCCGTGGTGCACCGGCTGGTGGACGTGCTGGCCGAACTGCACACCGTGGACCCGGCCAGTGTCGGGCTGGCCGACTTCGGCCGCCCCGAGGGCTACCTGACCCGGCAGGTGGTGCGGTGGGGCAAACAACTGGACGCCTCCCGCAGCCGCGACGTCGCCGGCATCGACGAACTGCGCGACCGGCTCGCCGCGTCCGTGCCCACGTCCACCCGGCACGGCCTGCTGCACGGCGACTACCGCCTGGACAACGCACTGGTCGACCCGGCCGTGCCGGACATCGCGGCGGTGCTGGACTGGGAGATGTCCACCCTGGGCGACCCACTGGCCGACGTCGGCCTGCTCGTCGTGTACGCCAGCGGCCGCCGCGGCGACGACGTGATCACCGGGGACGCCATCACCGCGCCCGGTTTCCCACCCACCGACGAACTAGTCGCCCGCTACGCCGACCGCACCGGCGTCGACGTGTCCACCTTGGACTGGTATGTGGCGTTGAACTGTTTCAAGCTGGCCGTCGTCCTGGAAGGCATCCACTACCGCTTCACCCAGGGCAAGACGGTGGGCGCCGGGTTCGACCAGATCGGCCAGCGGGTGCCCGGCCTGGTCGCCGAGGGACTGGCCGCGCTGGACGGAGAGGGGAGTACGTGATGGACTTCTCCTACGACGAGAAGACCGAACGGCTGCGCGCGGAACTGCTCGCCTTCATGGACGAGCACGTCTACCCGGCCGAAGGAGTGTTCGCCGAACAGGTCGCCGCGGCCGACGACCCGTGGTCCAGGGTGCCGGTCATCGAGGAACTCAAGGCCGAGGCGCGGCGGCGCGGCCTGTGGAACCTGTTCCTGCCCGGTGAGCACGGCGCCGGCCTGACCAATCTGCAGTACGCGCCGCTGGCCGAGATCACCGGGCACAGCCCCGCCCTGGCACCCGAGGCGCTCAACTGCGCCGCCCCGGACACCGGCAACATGGAGGTGCTGAGCATGTTCGGCACCCCCGAACAGCAGGCCACCTGGCTCAAACCGTTGCTGGACGGGCAGATCCGGTCGGCGTTCTGCATGACCGAACCCGACGTCGCCTCGTCCGACGCCACCAACATCACCACCCGCATCGAACGCGACGGCGACCAGTACGTCATCAACGGCCGCAAGTGGTGGTCCTCGGGCGCGCTCAACCCCAACTGCCGCATCCTGATCGTGATGGGCAAGACCGACCCGGACGCCGAGCAGCACCGCCAGCAGAGCATGGTGCTGGTGCCCCGCGACACGCCCGGCGTGCACGTGAAACGGGCGGTGCACGTGTTCGGCTACACCGACGGCCACCACGGCGGCCACGCCGAGGTCGTGTTCGACGACGTGCGGGTGCCGGCGGCCAACCTGATCGCCGGCGAGGGCGACGGGTTCGCCATCTCCCAGGCCCGGCTGGGACCCGGCCGCATCCACCACTGCATGCGGGCACTGGGCATGGCCGAACGGGCGCTGGAACTGATGTGCCGGCGGGTCACCAACCGGGTGGCGTTCGGCAAACCACTGGCCGAGCAGGGCGTGGTGCAGGAGTGGATCGCCGAGTCCCGCATCCGCATCGAACAGGCCAGGCTGCTGGTGCTGAAGACGGCATGGCTGATGGACACCGCCGGCAACCGCGGCGCGCACACCGAGATCCAGGCGATCAAGGTCGCGGTGCCGCGGGCCGTGGAATGGATCGTGGACAAGGCCATCCAGGCCCACGGCGGCGGCGGGGTCAGCCAGGACTTCCCGCTGGCCAACCTGTTCGTGTCCGCCCGCACCATGCGGATCTTCGACGGCCCGGACGAGGTGCACCGCCGCTCGCTGGCCCGCCGCGAACTGCGCAAGTACCGGTAGGACACCGGGTCGGCCAGAAACCACGGAGGAATTTCGCGCTTGGCCACCGTGTCGGGGCACCGCGGGTGTTCGACAGCCGCCGGACGAACTACGCGTGTCCGCTCGATGCCGGCACGTGTTCGGCACCGGGCCGGCCGTGGGGCAGGTCGCGCAGGGTCCGCAGTGGTGAGCACAGCAGGAACGCCGCCGCCGCCAGCACGCCCGCGCCGGCCAACACCAGCGTGGCGCGCAGCCCCAGCAGGGTGCCGGCCACGCCGCCGAGCACGCTGCCCACCGGGATGGCGCCCCACACCAGGAAGTTCATCGTCGCCGACAGCCGGCTCATCAGCCGCGGCGGGCAGACGGCCTGTTCGAAGCTGGTCTCCACGATGTTGAGCACGATGATCCCGACGGACGCCAGGAACGTGGACGCGGCGACGAACACGATCCGCCAGCCGGGCGCCGCCACCGGTTCCAACAGCAGCCCCACCCCGCACGCCAACCCGGCCACCCACACCAGCCGGGCCTGGCCCAGCCACCGCCCCAGAACCCGGGTGAGCGCCGCGGCCAGCAGCGCGCCGAGCAGCCCCACCGTGGACAGCACACCGATCACGCCCGGGCTCAGGTGCACCACCCGGACCAGGAACACGATCACGACGGCCCCGTTGACCGCCTGGAACAGGGCCAGGCCGGCGCCGTGCAGGCCGAACGCGCGCAGGATGGGCTGGCCGAACACCAGCCGCAGGCCCTCGCCGACCTCCCGGGCCAGGTGCCGGCGTTCCGGCCGGGGCGGCGCGGCCTCGGTGGTCCGGATGCCGCGCAGCCACAGACCCGACCACAGGTAACTGGCCGCGTCCACGGCGATCGTGACCGGCGCGCCGATCCACTGCACCAGCGCGCCGGCCACCGCGGGCGCGGCGATCGCGGCCACCGACTGGTTCGCGGCCAGCTTCGTGTTGCCCTCCACCAGGTCCGTGGGCGCGACCAGCAGCGGCAGGTAGGCGCGGCGGGCGACGTCGAAGAACACGGTCAGCACCCCG
Source organism: Pseudonocardiaceae bacterium (assembly GCA_035273045.1). Classification (GTDB taxonomy): domain Bacteria; phylum Actinomycetota; class Actinomycetes; order Mycobacteriales; family Pseudonocardiaceae; genus DATEPR01. Next base: position 4,808 of record DATEPR010000221.1, read on the forward strand.
GACAGGCCCACCACGATGTAGAGCTGCCACACGGTGAGCACGCCCAGCAGCGCGCCGACCGGTATCCACGCGAACAGCACGGCCCGGCCCAGGTCGGCGGCCACCACCACGGGGCCACGGCGCATCCGGTCGCACCAGGCGCCGATCTGCAGGCCCAGCACCAGGTAGGCGATCGTCTGGGCGGTCCGCAGCAGGGCCACCTCCAGCGTGCTGGCGTGCAGGTAGGTCACCGCGGCCAGAGGGAGCGCCAGGAAGCTGATCCGGGTGCCGAACTGGCTGATGACGTCGGCCAGCCACAGATTCCGGAAATCGTGGTGACGCAGCAGTCCGGTGCGCCGGGACCACCAGCTGACCTGGGGCATGTCGCCGATCCTGCCCGACCTACACCGCCAAGCGCAAGATACCTGAGTCTACTCGACGCAAGGTGGTGCGGCGGTGGCGGGTCGGCACCCAGCGCGATTCCCGGTGCCACGTGCCGGCGCGGCGCGATCGCTGTCCGTGTTTCTCCTTGCCCTGACCAAATAGCCGTGCTGCACTTTGCGCGCACGGCCGAGCACCCGCCCGTGCCGCAAATATATTGCGCGAATTAATCCTTTATGTGGGGGTTGGTACTTTGGCCGAAATGAACCTGGGTACGTGGACGCCGATCATCGCGTACCTGGTTTCCTGTTGTGGTTCGGCGTTAGGTCTGCTGTGCACCGAACGCGCCCGCATCGTCACTGGTGCGAGCCGGTCCGGCTGGTTGGTGCTCGGCGCCGCGTCCATTGGCGGCACCGGCATCTGGGTCATGCATTTCACCGCCATGCTGGGCATGACAATGACCGGGACATCCCTGGGCTACAACCTGCCCATCACGCTGCTGAGCATGTTGGTGGCCATCGTCGCGGTCGGCATCGGCCTGTTTGTCGTGAATGGCGGCCGCGGCACTATCCAGTCACTGTTGATAGGTGGCCTGTGCACCGGAGTCGGCGTCGCGGGAATGCACTACGTGGGCATCGCGGCACTCCAGGTGCAGGGCGCGAAGCAGTTCAACCTGGCGATCGTCGGCCTGTCCGTCATCGTGGGCGTGGTCGCGGCCACCGCGGCCCTGTGGGCCACCGCCACCGTCCGGGGGCCACGGGCGATCGTGGCGGCGGCGCTGGTGATGGGCCTGGCCGTGACCGGCATGCACTACACCGGCATGGCGGCGCTGAGCGTCCGGCTGGACTCGGCCAAGCCGATCGAGGCCGGCATCAGCGCGTCGGTGCTGATCCCGCTGGTGATCATGGGGGTGGCGGTGATCAGCGTGATGACCGTGTTCATCCTGGCGCTCTCGCCCGGCGCACAGGAACTGCGCGAGGACGCGGCCATGCGCGACTGGGCGGCCAACAACCAGTAGCCGGCCAGCCGAACCCACCACGCCCGTGGTGGTCAGTGTTGGAGTTCCAGGGTGGGCACCCCGGGTGTGGTGAAGCCGAAGACCTGGCCGTAGAAGGACAGTTCCGCCTCCAGCGCGGCCTTGATGGACTCGGCCTTGCGGAAGCCGTGCTGCTCACCCTCGAACGTCAGGTAGGCGTGCGGGATGCCGGTGCCGTGCAGTCCGGCGACGAACTCGTCGGCCTGCACGGGCGGGCAGATCTCGTCCTCCAGGCCCTGCAACAGCAGCACCGGCCCGGCCAGCCGGTCGGCGTGCAGCGCGGGGGACCGCTCGGCATAGCGGTCGGCGTGCTCGGGCAGGCTGCCGATCAGGTTCTCGATGTAGCGGGACTCGAAGTCGTGGGTCTCGCCGCCGTCCGCGGTCCACCCGGTGGCGTCCAGGATGGGGAACATCACCGTGCCGCACCGGTAGGTGCGCACACTGGTCAGCGACGCCGCCGACGTCCACCCGCCGGCGCTGCCGCCGCGCACCGCCATCCGCTGCCCGTCCACGGTGCCCTCGGCGGCCAGGGCCTCGGCGACGGCGGCACAGTCGGCCACGTCCACCACACCCCACTGGCCCAGCAGCCGCTCCCGGAACTCCCGGCCGTAGCCGGTGGAACCGCCGTAGTTCACGCCGGCCACGGCGAAACCGCGGCTGGTGAAGTAGGCGATGGAGGCGTTGAACCGGGGCGTGAACGCCCCGGTGGGGCCGCCGTGCACGGTCACCAGCAGCGGCGGCGCCTCCCCGTCGGGTGCCTGGAAGTCCGGGTTGGCCGGCAGGAACAGGTAGGCGGGCACGGACTGGCCGGCCGCATCGGTGATGGTGCGTGCCCGCGGCGTGGGCAGGTAGGCCGGGTCGGGCATGCCGGCCGGCTGCGGGGTCAGTTCGGTGGTGGTGCCCCCGGCCAGGTCGACCCGCACCACGGCGGCGTCCCGGGTGGCCGAACCGGCCACGCCGAACAGGGCGTCACCGGACGCGACCAGTTCGGCCTGCCACATCGGCAGATCTCCCGTCATGTCGCCGGCCATGTCCATGACGGTGCCCGCGGTCGCGTCCAGCAGGGCGAGCCGGCCGTCGCTGACCACGGCGTACCGGTCGTTGCCCACCGGGGTGAACCAGCGGTGCCCGAGCTGCCACATCGGCCCGCCGATCTCGGCCGGGGTGGGCGCCAGGTTCACCGCCGGGCCGGTGCCGGTGGGGTCGACGCGGAACAGGTTCCACCAGCCGTCCGGGTCGGTCAGCGCGAGCAGTGCGTCGCCGTCCCAGTCGACCTGGCACACGGCCTCGGCGGGGCCGCCGGCCACCACCCGGTGCGGCCCGAACGTGCCGTCCGCGGCGATGTCCGCGACGCACAGTTCGGTGCCGTCCCACGGCATGGCCGGATGGTTCCAGCCCAACCAGGCCACCCGCCGGCCGTCCGGGCTGGGCCGGGGACCGGTCAGGAACCGGTGACTGCCGGCCAGCACCCGCACCGCGGCCGGGTCGTCCGCCGCCGCACCGGACAGGGGCACCGCGACCAAATGGCGCTCGACGTCGGTGGGCCGGTCGCCGGTGACCGACTCCCGGACACACCACAGTTCGGTGCCGTCCGGGCTGGCCGCCGGGTCGGCGTAGCGCAGGCCCTGCTCCCGCGCCGGGGCCGGGCTGATCGGTTTCGGGTCCGCGGGGCCGTTGGCGTCGAACACGTACCACCGCTGGTCATCCCAATGGGTGAACACGATGCGGTCACCGATGGCCAGCCAGGGCCGGCCGCCGTACTCGTGCACCCGGTTGCGGGCGTTCCACGGCGCCGGCAGCACCTCCTCGACCCGGCCGTCGCCGGTGAGCCGGCACAGCGCCAGCCGGCCACCCTCGGCCGGTTTGGGCAGCGCCCACCACGGCCGGCCACCGACCAGACCGACCCACTGTGGGGTGCCGCCCAGGGCGGCCACGTCCGCTGCCCCGATCGGGGATGTCCAGGTGCCGTACGGCGCGATCTTCACCACGATCTCGCACCCTAAACCGCACCATGAGGCGGCGCAGCCACCGACAGTACGATCTTGCCGGAGTGAGGTTCGCCATCGGACGAATCCGGGGGTGGGTACCTGCCAGCCGGCCGGTCGTGCCCTAGGGTCGAAGGTGCCATGGCTCGTGTCGTACACGTCTTCCGTCAACCCGACCGGTTCGTCGCCGGCACGGTCGGGGAACCCGGCGACCGCAGCTTCTACCTGCAGGCGTCGGAGGATGTCCGGCAGGTCAGCGTGCTGCTGGAGAAGCAACAGGTCGCCGTGCTCGCCGAGCGGGTCGGTTCGCTGCTGGACGAGGTGGCCCGCCAGTTCGGCGCCGAGGTGCCCGACGCGGCCCCCGACGAACTGATCGACACCGAACCGCTCACCGTGCCGCTGGAGGAGGAGTTCCGGGTCGGCACGATGGGCCTGGGTTGGGACGCGGAAAGCCAGGCCGTGGTGATCGAACTGCTCGCCGTCACCGAGGACGAGGTGGACGAGTCCGTCGTGCTCGGCGACGCCGAGGACGGCCCGGACGCGCTGCGGGTGTTCCTCACGCCGGGCGCGGCGCGGGCGTTCGCGCACCGGGCCGAACGGGTGGTGGAGGCGGGCCGCAAGCCGTGCCCGCTGTGCGGGTTGCCGCTGAACCCGGCAGGTCACGTGTGCCCGAGACTCAACGGCTACCGGCGCACCGTCGCCGAGGACTGAGCCGTGCTGCCGACCTCCGACCCCGACACGTTGGACTTTCTCACCAGGGGCCGTATCGAGGTGCAGGGCAGGCTCGTCGACGCGTCCAACACGACCCTGTTCTGCTCGATCAGCGCCGCCGGGGTGGAAGCGGAATGCGTGTACAAGCCGATCTCGGGGGAGCGGTCGCTGTGGGACTTCCCGGACGGCACGCTCGCCGGCCGCGAGGTCGCCACCTACCTGGTGTCCGAGGCCGGCGGTTTCCACGTGGTGCCGCCGACGGTGCTGCGGCCGGGTCCGTTCGGTCCGGGCATGGTGCAGCTGTGGGTGGACACCAAGGAAGGTGACGACCTGGTCGACGTGGTCGACCCGAAGGACGTGCCGCCCGGCTGGCGGGTGGTGCTGCACGCGCACGACCGGTTCGGCGAACCCGCCGTGCTGGCGCACGCCGACCACCCGCAGATCAAGCTGATGGCCGCGCTGGACGTGGTGGTCAACAACGCCGACCGCAAGGGCGGGCACGTGCTGCACGGCACCGACGGCCGGGTGTACGGCGTGGACCACGGCATCTGCCTGCACACCGAGCACAAGCTGCGCACCGTGCTGTGGGGGTTCCTCGGTGAGGACCTGTCGGCGGAGGCGGCGGACGCGCTGCGCCGGTTACGGGACCGGCTGGGCGACGACACGTTCCCGGACGAGCTGGCCGAACACGTGACCCGCCGCGAGGTGGCGGCGCTGCGCAGCCGGACCCGCAGGCTGCTGGCCACCGGTGTGTACCCGGAACCGGGCGGGGAGTGGCGCGCCATCCCGTGGCCGGCGTTCTAGGCCGGCCGGCTCACGAGGCGTTCGCGACGATCCGGCGGGGCGTGACCAGCACGGCGGCGCGGCGTTCGGCCGCCATGACGCGGTCGTACTCGGCCCAGTTGTCGTGGGTGCCGCCGGCGGCGGTGAAGATGTCGCGCAGCAGGCCGGGCAGCCCGGCCGGGTCGAATCCGTCCACCGGGTCGTCGGGGCCGATGACCCGGATCGGGCCGTCGACCGACACCCAGTCCCAGCCCACCCGGAACGTCACCGTGGCGGTGCCGGTGGTGCGCAGGTAGTCCAGTTTCCGGGCGCCGCCGCGGATCACGGTGGCGACCACGGGGCCGCCACCCAGCGGGCTGTCGTCCAGGACACCAGCGTTGACCAGCGACGAGTGGACGGTGCCGTCGGGGCGGGTGGTGGACACGATGGCCAGTCCGTGGTCGCCCGCGGCCAGCCGCCGCACCTTCTCAAGATCGCCTGCCATGCGATCAACCTACGCCGTCGCCGCGTGCCTGCACCACGGCGGCACGGCACCCGGCTACGGTGACCGACCGTGCGTTCCCACGACTACGGCCCGGACGTGTTGCGTGAACGGCGGCGCCGCGAGGTGCCGCGGCTGCCCGCGGAACCGGATCTGGTGGTGGAGGATCCGGTGTCCGGGTTCTGCGGTGCGGTGGTGCGCTGCGCGGCCGACGGTGTGGTGCTGGCCGACCGGCACGGCAGGCAACGGGTGTTTCCGTTGCGGCCCGCGGGTTTCCTGATCGACGGTGAACCGGTGACGCTGGTCCGGCCGGCGGTGACTGCCGCGCGGGCGGAGCGGTCGGCGTCCGGGTCGCGGCGGGTCGAGGGGCTGCGGGCGCGGACCGCGCGGGAGAGCCGCATCTGGGTGGAGGGCCTGCACGACGCGGCCCTGGTGGAACGGGTGTGGGGACACGACCTGCGGGTCGAGGGTGTGGTGGTGGAACCGCTGGACGGGGTGGACGCGCTGGCCGACCGGGTGGCCGGGTTCGGCCCGGACCGGCACCGCCGGCTGGGTGTGCTGGTGGACCACCTGGTCGCGGGCAGCAAGGAGAGCCGGCTCGTGGCGGCGGTGACCGACCCGGATGTCCTGGTCACCGGCCACCCGTACGTGGACGTCTGGCAGGCGGTGCGACCGGCCGCGCTGGGCATCCGGGCGTGGCCGGTGGTGCCGAAGGGCGTGTCCTGGAAGGACGGTGTGTGCGCCGCGCTGGGCTGGGGTGCGCCGGCCGACGGGTGGCGGCGGGTGCTGGCCGCGGTGGGGTCGTTCCGGGACCTGGAGACGCCACTGGTGGGCGCGGTGGAACGGCTGATCGACTTCGTGACCGAACCGGGGTGACCCCGAGTGGTTCAGGGGCGGCCGGACAGCACTCGGTGGGCGGCCCAGTCGTCGGCGAGCATGGCCATCGCGTAGGTGTCGATCCATTCGCCGTTCCAGCGCAGGGTGTGCCGTTTGGTGCCCTCGTAGACGAAACCGACCTTCTCGTAGACGCGGCGGGCGCGCGGGTTGAACGAGTACACGTCCAGTTCGACGCGGTGCACGCCGACGGTGTCGAAGGCGTGGCCCAGGATCAGCCGGGTGGCTTCGGTGCCGAGGCCACGGTTGGTGAAGTCGCTGGTCAGGGCGATGCGGTAGTTGCAGGACAGGTTGTCCGGGTCGAGTTCGTTGAGCACGACCTCGCCGGCGTAGCGGCCGGTGGCGCGATCCACGACGGCCAGGTCGATGCGGTCGTCGCGGGTGGACCAGGCGCGCAGGGTGGCGGCGACCTCGTCGGCGGTGTACCGGCGGTGGGTGCCGGTCAGCCGCATCGTCTCGGCGTCGGCCATGCTGGCCAGCACCGCGGGGACGTCGGCGTCGGTGAGTGGCCGCAACACGACGAGTTCACCGATGAGGGTCGGCTTGTCGGCGAAGCTGATCGGGTCGGCCATGGCGTGATGGTGCCCGGTGGGCGGGTGGCCGCGCGACCGGTGAGAACAATCGTGATGTGATCGATCACGGGTCCGGGCTCTCGGTCTCGTCGGACTCGCGGTCACGGGGTGGGCGGCCGCGGCGCGGGATGCGGCCGGCGTCGCGCGGCATCCGGCCGGCGCGGCTGAGGGCTTCGCGCAGGAGGAACTCGATCTGGGCGTTGGTGCTGCGCAGTTCGTCACCCGCCCAGCGGGCGAGCGCGTCGTGCACCGCCGGGTCGAGCCGCAGCAGGAAGCCCTTACGTGTGCCGGCCACGGGTCACTGGTAGAGGGATCCGGCGTTGACCACGGGCTGGGCGTCCCGGTCGCCGCACAGCACGACCAGGAGGTTGGACACCATGGTGGCCTTGCGTTCCTCGTCCAGGTCGACCACGTCGTTCTCGTCCAGCCGGGCCAGCGCGGCCTGGACCATGCCCACCGCGCCCTCGACGATGCGCTGGCGGGCGGCGACGATGGCGTTGGCCTGCTGGCGGCGCAGCATGGCCTGGGCGATCTCGGGGGCGTAGGCCAGGCGGGTCAGGCGGGACTCGATGATGTGCACGCCCGCGGACTCGACGCGGGCGGCGATCTCCGCGGACAGCTGCTCGGTGATCTGTTCCGAGTTGTCCCGAAGGGACAGTTGTTCGGTTTCGCTGCTGGAGTCGTAGGGATAGCTGGTGGCGATGTGCCGGACCGCGGTTTCGGCCTGGGTGTTGACGAACGCGACGAAGTCGTCCACTTCGTACAAGGCGCGGGCGGTGTCGCGGACCTGCCACACGACGACGGCGGCGATCTCGATGGGGTTGCCGTCGGCGTCGTTGACCTTGGTGACGGTGGTTTCGTGGTTGCGGATCCGGGTGGACACGCGGCGGCGTTTGGTGAACGGGTTGAACCAGCGCAGCCCGGGGGTGCGGACGGTGCCGACGTAGCGGCCGAACAGCTGCACCACCCGCGCCTGGCCGGGGATGACGCTGGTCAGGCCGCTGGCGCTGACCACACCGGTGGCCATGAGCAGGACGCCGAGCACGATCAGGGCGGCGCCGACCCCGCCGCTGCCGCCGGACGCGATGCCGATGCCGGCGCCGAGCAGGACGAACCCGGCCACGCCGGTGGCGACGCTGGCGATCAGCAGGGCGGGGCCGGGCAGCCCGTCGGTCACCCGCTCGGCGACCCCGGGGGCCGGCATGTCCGGCGTTGTGTCCGGTGTGTGCTCCACTGTCTCGTGCGTCACCATGGTCGGCACCGTCCTGCTCGGCTACTTTCCGCAACACTAGCATAGTGATATCACTTTATGCCATGCTGGCGGCGCCGCGCCCACGGCGTGGGCGCACACAGGGGAGGATCCATATGGCACACACCGGTCTGGAGATAGACCACGTATCCAAGCGCTACGGCGACGTCGTCGCCCTGCGCGACATGACGTTCGAGGTGCGGCCCGGCGAACTGTTCGGGTTCGTCGGCAGCAACGGAGCCGGCAAGACCACGACCATGCGCATCGCACTGGGGGTGCTGAGCGCGGACGCCGGCCAGGTCCGCTGGGCGGGCCAGCCGATCAACTTCGACACCCGCCGCGACATCGGCTACATGCCCGAGGAACGCGGCCTCTACCCGAGGATGAAGGTCGCCGACCAACTCGTCTACCTGGCCCGCCTGCACGGCCTGTCCACGGCCGCGGCGGCCCGCTCGGTCCAGCAGTGGCTGGAACGCCTCGGCGTGGCCGCCCGCCGCGACGACGAGGTCATCAAACTCAGCCTCGGCAACCAACAGCGCGTCCAACTCGCCGCCGCCCTGGTGCACGACCCGGCCATCCTCGTGCTGGACGAACCGTTCTCCGGCCTGGACCCGGTCGCCGTCGACGTGATGAGCCAGGTCCTCGCCGAGAAGTGCGCCCAGGGCGTGCCCACCGTGTTCTCCAGCCACCAACTCGACCTGGTGGAACGGCTGTGCGACCGGGTCGGCATCGTCCAGGGCGGCGAAATGGTCGCCTGCGGCGCCATCGACGAACTCCGCGCCGGCGGCGCCGAACAACTGGTCGTCGACGCACCCGACGCGCCACCCGGCTGGGCCGACACCCTGACCGGCGTCACCGA
>DATEPR010000222.1:0-4646 GCA_035273045.1 Pseudonocardiaceae bacterium
GGTCACCGAGAACAGCGGCCGGGCCCGGATGGTCACCACCGCGGCGATCATCGGCCTCGGCCCGCTGGTCCGTCCGGACTTCACCCTGGCGATGGTGATCTTCGGCGTGGCCGGCCTGCTGCTGAGTCGCCCGACCTGGCGGCGCGGTCTGCTGTTCTGCCTGTCCGGTCTGGCGCTGCCGGTGGCCTACGAGGTCTTCCGGGCCGGCTACTACGGCATCCTGGAGCCGATGCCGGGCCTGGCCAAGGAAGGGTCGGTCCCGTTCGTCGGCCGCGGCTTCGACTACCTCAACGACTTCGTCGGCACCTACCAGCTGTGGATCCCGCTGGCGCTGATCTGCGTGATCGGCACCCGCCTGCTCAGCCGCGGCCGGCTGGACCAGCGCACCACGATCCTCGCGGCCACACCGGTGATGACCGGCCTGCTGCTGGGCGCGTACGTGGTGTGGGTGGGTGGCGACTACATGCACGGCCGGATGTGGGTGCCGGTGGTGTTCACGCTGCTGCTGCCGATCATGCTGGTCCCGGTGCCGAGCTTGCGCGCGGTGGAGACCGTGGGCGTGGTGCTCCTGCTGGTGTGGGCCGTGGTGGCCGGTGGCTGGGCGCGCACCTCGTACCAGGGCATCGCGTTCGGGGTGAACGGCATCACCAACGAACGCAGCTACGAGGCCGCCGCCTATCAGGACGACGACCCCACCACCAGCGCCTCCCGCGCCCGGGACAACACGTTCCTGCCCACCCTGGCCCACCTGACCGCCGCCGGCCGGATACTGGTGATGAGCAGCGGCACCACCGCCAACGGTACACTGTGGACGATCCGGCTGTCCGGTTCGGTCCCGGACCGCAGCGGCTTCTTCTACGACAACATGGGCATCACCGACGAGGTGGTCCCGCTGGACGGCACGGTCGTCGACGTCAACGGCCTGGCCACCCCGCTGGGCGGCCACCTGCTGCTCACCGAGCGGGGCCGGCCTGGACACGAGAAGTGGCTGCCGTCGGCGTGGGTGCTCGCCGAGTACGCCGACCCGGCAGCGGTGGCCGCCATGCCGGACACCAAGGACGTGACGAAGGCGCAGGTCGCCGCGGCCCGGCACGCGCTGACCTGCGGCCGGTTGCGGGACCTGATGGACTCGGTGAACCAGCCGATGACGCCCGGCCGGTTCTGGCACAACCTGGTCGGCTCGTTCTCCCGCACCAGCCTGCGGATCCCGGCGGATCCGGTCGCCGCGGAACGGGAGTTCTGCGGCTGACCGGGTCGCCTCCCGGCTACGGCTCGGTGCCGTAGACCAGGGTGCCCTTGTCGTACACGGTGACGTGGGTCCACGGCGTGAACGACGCGGCTGCCGGGTCGAACGAGTAGTCGTCGGCCTGGTTGAGGGTGCCGAACGTGGTCTGGTGGATCCGGTTCTGGATGCCACCGGTGGTCGCACCCGGAGCCAGCGAACCGGCTCCGGCGCCGAAGGACAGTCGCAGATAGTGGTCCGCTCCGGCGACGGCGGGGCTGACGGTGCCGAACGTGCCGGTGACGTTGGCGCAGCCGATCGGGGCGAAGTCGCAGTCGTACTCCAGCGGCTGCGTGCCCTCCTCGGTGAACCAGTAGCGGACGGTCAGGTCGGACAGCGGGACCGGGCCGGTGCCGGTGTTGGTCAGTTCGATCTGGTTGCCGATGGTGGACGAACTGGCCGCGGCCTGGCCGACCTGGTAGGACGCGGTGACCGACACCGGGCCGGCGGTGGTGCCGCTCGGCGGGCCGCAGTTCTCGTCCGAGTCGGCCGGTGGCTCCTGGCCGAAGGCCAGCTTTCCGTTGCGGTACACCGGAATGTTCGGGTCCGGTGTGCTGGCGAAGGTGCCGGCGGCCAGGCCGGCGAAGCTGGGTGACGCGGCGGAACTCCAGTGGAAGCCGAAGTCCTTGCCGATCGCCGCGTTCACGCCGAACTCGAACGCCCTGGACCCGGAGATGGCGTCACCGGACCAGTCGATCGGCACGTAGTAGACGCAACTGGCCGCGTCGCCCCACTGGACGGGTGCGCCGATGGTGGTGGTGTGGCCGTCCACGGTCGACGCCGCGTCGTAGTACACCGGTGTCGACACGTCGCCGATGCCCTGGCCGGCCTGGACGAGTGAGCTGATGTCGAAGTAGACCCGGGCGCTCAGGTCGGACTCGAAGTGCGGCGGCTGGGTGGCGACGTTGTTCACCGTCACGGTCAGCTGGGTGCCCTGGTTGGTGTCCTGGTTGAGCACGGCGGTCGGGTAGTAGGGCTGCTCGGCCGGTTCGGCTGCCGGCGTGAAGGCGGTCATCGGCTGGCTCTGGCCGTAGTACTGGTAGAGCCCGGCGAGTGCGCCGACGAGTGCCGCGTCGTAGTCGACGGCCACCTCGTTGAGCACGAAGTCGGTGGTGACGTCGTCCGGCTGGTCGGTCGGGTCGGGTCCGCCGACCAGGCCGCCCCACAGGATGTGCTTGTCGTTCAACGGATCGCTCTGGTTGTTGTCCAGCGATCCCTGGGCGTCGGCGTGGTGCGGGTGGGACGCCGCGGTCGCGGTGCCGCCGACCAGCTTCCCCACGCCGGGCGTGGTGCTGCCGAAGCCGACGATGTAGGACCAGTGGGCGTCGTTGTCACCCATCAGATAGTTCATCTGGCCCATCGCCCAGTCGCTGAACCGCGCGCTCTCCGGGTCGGCGGGGAAGTCGTTGCGGTAGGCCAGTGCCTCCAGTTCGGCGGCCGTGTCGTAGCGGGCCGAGCCCCAGTTGGTGAGATAGCCGAACCCGTCCGGCGTGTCGGTGATGAAGTTGGTGTCGGTGGCGTCGTCGTGTGGCACGTGCGACCAGTACTGCACCTGCCACTTGTCGAAGAAGTGGATCTGCTGGCCGACGACGGCCGGCACGGTGGCGTTGCCCTGCACGACCGGGTCGAGCAGGCTGAACACGCCACCCCACTTGGTGTCCCACGACATGACCCACGTGTTCTGCCAGGTGGTGCCGGTGGACGCGACGATCTTGCCCATCCAGCCGGTGTAGTCGCCGGCCGCGTCGGTGCCGAGGATGTCGGTCAGGTACGACTGGGTGCCGGTGGCCAGGTACAGCCAGGTGGCCGCCCAGGCCAGTTCGTCCTCGTCGTAGCTGGAGTTGTAGAAGCCGCCGGAGTAGCCCAGGCCGCGGTGGGCCACGGAGAACCGGTACAGCGCCTGCGCCGCGGACAGGGTGGTCGCCGAGTAGGCGGGGTCGCCGGCCTTCACCAGGATCGACTCGACGGCGAGCGCGGCGGCCGCACCGGCGGTCTGGTCGCTGGCCGGGGTCTCGGCGGTGGCGAAGTACGCCGGCCGCGGATACGTCTTCGGGCTCTGCAGTTCGGACGGTCCCCAGTAGTCGTGGTCGACGGAGCCCTCACCGACCTGGTAGGCGAACGCGACGACGTTGCCGGTGGCGTCGCGGAACGTGGAGCGCAGGAAGTAGTCGCTGAACCACTTCAGCTCGTCCATGCCGTGCGCCCAGGTGCCGGTCGCGGTGTAGGCGGCGGGGAACTCGTACATGCCCCAGCCCAGTGTCGACGCGGCGTAGGTCTGCGGCAGGCCGAACTTGACGTGGTCGCCGGCGTCGTGGAAGCCGCCGGACAGGTCGACGCAGTCCTTGCCCTTCGGGTCCAGCACGGCCCGGTTGGCGTCGATGAACGCCTGCGACATGTTGGTGCCACCGGGATCGGTGAGCGACTTCGGTACCAGGGGGACGCACGAGTCGCTGGGTTCGGAGTCGCCGCGCCAGTCCAGCGGCTGGTCGCCGTCGGTGCGGGCGGGGCCGGACTTCTGCGCGTCGTAGAAGTACAGGGATTCCTGTAGTCCCAGGGGAAGGCTGTAGTGCGGGGTGGCCGCGAGGGCGGCCGACGCGGTGCCGGGCGCGGCGGCCAGGCCGGTGACGGCGAGCAGGAACGCACCGGCCACCGCCGTCACGCGCGCCGCGGTTGTCGTGGACATGGCGGAACTCCTCGCCAGAGGGGGTGAACGGGAGTTATCCGACCGTAGCGGCGAACGCGACCACATCGGTCTCACCGGCGGAGGGCACCGGAAGGACCTGTGGTGACGGCGTTTTCGATCCGAAATTTTCAGGTTGTCCACAGGATCGGGGCGGGTGCGAGGGCGCCGGAATCGCCCGTTATAGCATTCGGGCACGCGGCGGTCGGCCCGCCGACGTGAACGGGACGAGGATGGTCGTGGTCAGCGCGGACGTGGCGGACGACGAGTCGACCACAGGGGACAGACGGCGGGGACCCAACAGTGGCACCGGCCTCCTCGGCCTGCGCCGCCGACGGCCAACCGAATCACCGCACACCGCGCGCCGCCACCGACCGCCCACCGATTCACCAGGCGACGCCGATGCGCGCCACCGACCGCCCACCGAATCGCCGGCCGCCCCGCAAACCCGCCAGCACCCAACGGCCGGCACCCGAGCCACCCTCAGCCGATGGCTGCGGCTCAACCCACCGGCCGACGCGCTCCCGGCCGGCCGGTTCCTGGCCGTGGCGTCCGTGGTGCCGGGCCTGCTGATCGGGTCGTGGGTGGTGGCCGCGTTCCCGCTGGCCGCGCTCGGGCTGTTCCGGCCGGCGGTCGCGCTGCCGCTGGCAGCCGTGGTGGCCGCCGCGGTCATCCCGCTCGGCC
>DATEPR010000223.1:0-2402 GCA_035273045.1 Pseudonocardiaceae bacterium
CGGGGCCTCCTCGTGCCAGGTGACCTCCTGCGGCCGCGCCTCCGGCGGCGTCTCGGTCGCCGTGACCGCATCGTCGGTGCCGAGCAGGTGGCGCAGCAGGTACTCGTGGCCCTTCATCGACGAGGCGAACAGGTTGGCCCGCCACACCATCAGCACCCGCGGCCAGTTGGCCGGGTCGTCGGGATCCTCAGCGGCGAACCGCAGCGCACCCGACTTCAGTTGCGCCACCAGGTACTCGGGCACCGGCCGGCCGGCGCGTTCGGCCTCGTCGCACAGGTCGAGCGGGTTGCGGTCGAACGCCGGATGCGACGGCATCCAGCCCAGCCGGGCGGCCAGCGCGTTGCAGTCCGGCAGGGTGCGCCCGGCCACCTTGCCGGAGCCCAGCGGGCTGGCCAGCACGCCGGCGCCGAACGCCTCGTAGCGCCACTGGTCGGTGGCCAGCCACCACAACGGCGTGCCCACCATGTGCCGGGTCGGCCGCTGCCAGTCCAACCCGAACGCCAGGTGCGACCAGCCGGTCAGCGGCCGCACCTTCTCCTGGCCCACGTAGTGCGCCCAGCCGCCGCCGTTCACGCCCTGGCACCCGCACAGGTGCAACAGCGACAGGAAGGCGCGGTAGATCTGGTCGGAGTGGAACCAGTGGTTCGTGCCGGCGCCCATGGCGATCATCGACCGCCCTCCGGTGCGCTCGGCGTTGCGGGCGAACTCGCGGGCCACCCGCACGCAGGCGGCCGCCGGCACCGACGTGACGTCCTGCTGCCAGGCGGGCGTGCAGGGCTGGGCGGCGTCGTCGTAACCGGCGGGCCAGTCGCCGGGCAGCCCGTCGCGGGCCACCCCGTACTGGGCCATGACCAGGTCGAACACGGTGGTCACCAGGTGCCCGCCGACCCGCACCGCCGGCACACCGCGCCGCAGCACGGAGCCGCCTTCGCCGGGGCCACGGTCGAACCGCGGCAGGTCCACCCGCACCGCCTCGGCGCCCGCCCGCCCGTGCAGGCTCAGCACCGGATCGGTGGGCAGGTCGAGGTTCCAGCGGCCCGGTTCGCTGCCCCACCGGAACCCCACCGACCCGTTCGGCACGATCGGCGTGCCGGTCGCCTCGTCCAGCAGCACGGTCTTGAACTCGCCGTGCTCCACCTGCTGGCCGATGTCGGCGGCGGTGAGGAACCGGCCGGGCACGAAGCCGTCGTCGCGTTCGGTCAGCGTCACCAGGAACGGCAGGTCGGTGAACGTGCGGGCGTACTCGGCGAACCGGGGCACCTGCCGGTCACGGTAGAACTCGGTGAGGATGACGTGCCCCATGGCCATCGCCAGCGCGCCGTCGGTGCCCGGCGCGGCGGCCAGCCACTCGTCGGCGAACTTGGTGTGGTCGGAGAAGTCCGGGGACACCACGACCACCTTCTGGCCGCGGTATCTGGCCTCGGTCATGAAGTGCGCGTCCGGGGTCCGGGTGATGGGCAGGTTCGTGCCCCACACGATCAGGTAACCGGCGTTCCACCAGTCCCCGGACTCGGGCACGTCGGTCTGGTCGCCGAACACCTGCGGCGACGCCACCGGCAGGTCGGCGTACCAGTCGTAGAACGACGAGATCGTGCCGCCGATCATGGACAGGTACCGGGTGCCCGCCGAGTAGGACACCATCGACATGGCCGGGATCGGCGAGAAACCCACGATCCGGTCCGGACCGTGCCGTTTGATGGTGTGCACCTGCGCCGCGGCGAGCAACTCGATCACCTCCGGCCAGCTCGACCGGACGAACCCGCCCTTGCCCCTGGCCCGCTGGTAGCTGCGCCTGCGGTCCTGGTCGGTCACGATGGACGCCCACGCGTCGACCGGGTCGGCGTGCTGGGCCCGCGCCGCCCGCCACAGCTCCATCAGCGGCCCGCGCACGTACGGATAGCGGACCCGGGTGGGCGAGTAGGTGTACCAGGAGAACGACGCGCCACGCGGGCAGCCGCGCGGTTCGTACTCCGGCGAGTCGGGGCCCACGGACGGATAGTCCGTGGCCTGGGTCTCCCAGGTGATGATGCCGTCCTTGACGTACACCTTCCACGAGCACGAACCGGTGCAGTTCACCCCGTGCGTGGAGCGGACCTCCCGGTCGTGCCGCCACCGTTCGCGGTAGAAGTCATCGGCCCCGCGGCCACCCTCGCGATACAGCGTCCGCCGGTCCGCCGACTGCGTGCCGGGGAAGAACCACTGGGCGGTGCGCAGGAGCGCGTCGACCGCATCCTGAGTGGATGGTGTGCTGACGTGCGTGGATTCGGCGGAGCACATGGGGCGGCATCCCTCCGTGACGGTGGTGGTCCGCTTCGCTGGGCGTGGAGGTGTTCCGCCTGGGCGGGAAATCGCGGCGCCAGCACGCCCTCGCGACGAGACTAGAACAGCAGGCACGTTTGTAC
>DATEPR010000224.1:0-4055 GCA_035273045.1 Pseudonocardiaceae bacterium
TGTCTGGACGCACCACTTGCCGTTAGTGGCACCGTTTTCGGCCGTCAGGTGGCTGCTTTGGGCACCGGGATCCCGGACGTGATCGCCCAGATCGGACAATGGGTGCGAGACGATCCGACCGCGATCGGCTGCTGGGGGCTCCGGGAAGATTATTCCGGTGAGCTGATCATCCCGGTCCGCCGGCCGGCTGGCGCGGTCGCCGAGCGGCGGCGGGCGGCCCACGTGCTGCGACTGTTGCCCGGCCAGGCACACGGCGGGGTCGTCGTGGCCGTGTGCGGCGAGCGGCTGCCGCTGCTCGATCTCGACGTGCTGGAGCTCGGTGACGGGATGCCGTGCGGGCGTTGCCTGGTGGGCAGTGTTTCAGGGAGCCCTTTCGGCACGTTCACGGCGGAACTTGATAGGCAGAACGGGTGAGATTCCAGGAATTTTCCACGGCCCGTTTTCCATCATGCGACACTTAATCGCGGCGCGCTGCCGCTTGTCGTCAAAATGAGACCGTTGAACGCTTATCACCGATGCGTGTAGCACGGAGCGTGCGCGTTCCGGCAAACTGTCATCCGGCAGCGCGAAAGCCCCCGGCGAGTGCCACGGACGGTATTTCCCCGCCGTTACGGCACCCACCGGGAACCGCTGACACGCACTCCCTGTTGGCCCAGGGGGTGATGTCGCGCTGCTACTCAGTTGAAGGCGTCAGAAATGAGTACCAACATGACCAGTGTAGAGGCAGCGCGGCCGATTAATCCAGACCTTACTGGATCGCCCGACCGGGTTGAGCTCAAACACACAGGTCAGGGTGGCATTCCCGCCCGACGACTCACCCGATTGGATGCCGATTACTACGCGACGGCCGATCGGGTGCCCACCGCCGGTGTGCCGGCGCCCCGGGCTCCCCAGCCCGGCGAGCGAGTCGACACCCAGTCGGCACCGGAGAGTCACGACAGCGCCTGGCTGCGGTTCCTGGAACGCGCCGTCGGCGGTTGGGCGCCGACCCTGCGCGGCTCCGTGGCGCTGGTGGCACTGTTCCTGTGCGCGTCGGTGTTGCTGGTCCTGGCACTGGGCGTCACCGGTGTCGTGCTGGCCACCGGCCTGGCCACGGTGGCCTGCTGGGCGAACGCGGCCGGGCGGCTGCCCAGGGCGTGAGTCAGTCCGCCGCGCGCAACCCGTCCGCGAGCACGGTCAGCACCACGTCGGCCCGGCGGGCCTGTTCCGGTCCCAGCTCGACCAACCACGACACCGCACCGGCGATCGAGATCAGCGCCGGCACGTCCAGGTCCGCGCGCACCTCGCCGGCCTTCTGCGCCCGCACCAGCAGTGCGGTCGCCGCGGCGTCGATCGCCTGGTAGGAGTGGCCCAGCCCGGAGCCGCCCAGCAGCGACGCGGACAGCCCCCGGTACGTCGCCAGGTGGGCCACCAGGTCGCGCAGCCAACTGGCCAGTGCCACGGCCGGTTCCGGTGTGTCGAGCAGGAGTCGGGCCTGCGCGCAGAGCGCGCTGGTCTGCTCGTGGGTGAGCGCCTCCAGCAACGCCTCGCGGTTGGGGAAGTGGCGGAACAGCGTGCCGATGCCGACACCGGCCCGCCGGGCGATCTCGTTCAGCGAGGTGTCCTCGCCGGTGCCGGTGAGCGCGTCCCGTGCGGCATCGATGATCCGTTCCCGGTTGCGCCGGGCGTGGGATCGCAGGGGACGGTCGTCGGCCGCCGCCAGGTCAACCATCGGTCCTCCTCACGCACCGGACACCGATCGGATCACCGGACGATACGTGGTTGCCGAAACGGCTACTCGTCCGACTCCAGTGTTCCGACCGACCGCACCCCGTCCAGCGCCGCCAGCGCGCTGACCAGGTCGTTCGCCGGCATCCGGCCGGCCACGCGCATCACCAGGTCGATCGACGGCCGATCCAACTCATTGGTTTTCTCGGTGCTCACCTCCAACACCGAAAATCCCTTCTGTGTCGCCGTGCCGAGGATGTCGCGCAGCACGCCCTGCCCGTCGACGTAGTGCAGCCGGAGACCGATCGCGCCGCCCGCGGTGCGGCTGATCAACCGCAACAACGGCGGATATCCGTACATCACCAGGAAGTACGCCGCCGTCACCAGCGTCGCCAGCACCGGCAGCCCCGCACCGCACGCCGCACCGACGGCCGCCGCGACCCACACGCCGGCGGCGGTGGTCAGCCCGCGCACGATGTCGCGGCGCACGAAGATCAGCCCACCACCGACGAACCCGATGCCGGACACGATCTGCGCCGCCACCCGCGACGGGTCGAGCACGATCTCGCCGCGCACCAGCACGTCGGTGAAACCGTACTTGCTGACCAGCACGAACAGCGCCGAGCCGAGGCCGACCAGGGTGTGGGTGCGCAGGCCGGCGCTCTTCTGGCGGAGCTGGCGTTCCAGGCCGATCAGCGAGCACAGCACCAGCGCCACGCCCAACTCGCCGACCTGGAGCCAACCCTGACCGGTGGGCTCGCCGAAGGACATGGCGGACATGGTTACACGTCGGAGGCGTGCACGGCGTCGTCGAACGTGGCGCGTTCGCCGACCGGCTCGGTCCGGCGGCCGGCCCGCAACTCGATGATCGCCGCCACCAGCGCCGCCGCGAGGAACACGACGGCACACGCGATCGCCACGCTCACCGCGAGTGGGAAGTCGCCCCGCGTGTGGCTCACCGTGACGCGCAGCGCACCGGCCAGCACGGCCGTCCCGACCGCGGTGCCGATCCGCTGCCCGGTCTGCAACGCGCCACCCGCCGACCCGGCCATGCTGGTCGGCACGCACGCCAGGGTCAGCGTGGTGTTCGGCGAGATCACCGCTCCGCCGCCGATCCCGGCGACCAGCAGCGGCACGATCAGCACCAGCCCGGTGACCGCGGGGCTGACGTGCGGGATGAGCAGCGCACCGGTGCCGAGCCCGACGATGATGAGGCACAGCCCGGCGACGGTGAGCCGTCGACCCAGGCTGCTCACCAGCCGCCCGGCCACCGCCGACGTCGCCGCGGAGCCGAGCGCGAACGGCGTGACCGCCAGGCCGGACTCCAGCGGCGAGTAGTGCAGGCCGTCCTGGAAGAACAGCGACAGCACCAGGAAGATGCCGGTGAAACCACAGAAGTAGATGGTCGCCAGGATCATCCCCGACGAGTAGCCGGGCGACTCGGTGAACAGCCGCAGGTCCAGCAGCGGGCTGTGCCCGACACGGAGTTCCCGGCTCTCCCAGCGCACGAACAGGTAGCCGGCGCCGATCGCCACCGGCACCATCAGCCAGAGCAGCGCGCTCCCGCCGCCCTGCGCCTGCACCAGCGGCAGCAGGACGCCGACCGTGGCCAGGCCGAGCAGGACGATGCCGGCGAAGTCGATCTGCTCGCGGATCGACCGTTGCCGGGGCTGGATCGGCGGCACCAGGCGGCGGGTCAGGACCAGCGCGCCGATGCCGATCGGCACGTTCACGTAGAACACCCACCGCCAGCCGTCCTGCTCGCCGGCCAGCGCCAGAATCAGGCCGCCGATCACCGGACCGGCCGCGGTCGAGATGCCGATGACGGCGCCCAACATGCCGAACGCGCGCCCGCGTTCCGCGCCGCGGAACAGGTCCTGGATCAGGCCCGAGTTCTGCGGCGTGAGGATGCCGGCCGCCATGCCCTGGAGCAGGCGGGCGACGACGATGAGCGCTTCGTCCGGCGCGGCGCCGGCCGCGGCGCTGGTGATCACGAAGGCGCTGAGGGCGACCAGGAACATCCTGCGCCGGCCGAGCACGTCGCCCAGCCGGCCACCGGCGACGAGGGTGAGGCCGAAGGCGAGCGCGTAGCCGGAGACCACCCACTGGATCCCCTCGGGCGAGGCGTGCAGGCCGCGCTGCATGGACGGCAGGGCGACGTTGACGATGCTCACATCGAGGAGGGTCATGAAACCGGCGGCGAGGGTGACGGCGAGGGCGCGCCAGCGGCGCGGGTCCGGGGCGTCGGTGGGTGGGCGGCGGTCGGTGGGCGGCGGCTGATCGTCGAGTCGGCCATTGTCCGGACGACTCGCCCGGGGTTGGTCGGCGGCGTGTCGGCCGTTGGGCGG
>DATEPR010000225.1:0-8866 GCA_035273045.1 Pseudonocardiaceae bacterium
GATCGCCCGTGTGCCGTTCCACCGCCGGGCCAGGCGGCGCGCCAACCGCATCGACGGCCGTTCCACCCACCGGTAGCCGGCTTCCGCGCCCAGGAACGTCGCGGTGACACCGGCCACCAGCGCCCCCGGGTAGCCGATCAGCGGGTACAGCAGGCTCAGCACCGCGAAACCCAGCAGGCCGTGCAGCAGGTACAGCGAGTAGCTGCGGTCGGCGAGATAGCCGACCAGCCGGGTCGGCCGCAGCCGCCGCTCGGCCAGCAGCGCCAGCACGAACACCGCGAAACCGATCAGCAGGTGCACGTCGAACGGGTGGTCGTCGCGGCCCATGCCGGGATCGCCGGCCCACACGTACTCCGCGACCGCGGCCGCGCCGAACGCCACGCCCGCCCACAGCGGCACCCGCCGGCTCCACACCGCCCAGACCACCTGGCCCAGCAACAGCGCCGGCAGGTAGGAGACGTTGACGCCGAACAGGAAGTACGACGCGCCACCCAGGTGTTCGGTCGCCATCACGACCGCCACCAGCGCCAGTTCACCGCAGATCACCGGCCACACCCGCCGCCGCAGCAGCGGCAGCGCGGCCAGCAGGAGCGTGTAGAACAGCACCTCGATGACCAGCGTCCAACTGACGTCGACCAGCAGCACCGGCGGCGCGATCAGGTGGTTGGCGAGCGTCACGTTGGTGACCACGGTGGCGGGCGTGACCGTGGTGATCTTCCCGGCCGTGGTCACCGGATGCAGGTCCGCCAGCAGCAGCACCGCGGCCAGCAGCACGGACACCGCCAGCATCGGGTAGATCCGCAGGAGACGCTTGACGGCGTACTGGCGTGGCCGTTCGGCGAAACCGGTGTGCGTCACCACGAAACCGCTCACCAGGAAGAACAGCACGACACCGAAGTTGCCCATCCGCAGCGCCAGGGCCAGCGGATGCGCCGTGAACCCCTGCAACCCGCCGGCGAGCACCGAGTCCTCGCCGTGCTGGTGCAGGAAGATGCCCACCACATGGCTGTACATGACCAGGCACACGGCGATCGCGCGCAGCAGGTCGAGGAACACGAACCGGTCAGCCCTGGCCCGCCGGACCG
Organism: Pseudonocardiaceae bacterium; assembly: GCA_035273045.1. Classification (GTDB taxonomy): domain Bacteria; phylum Actinomycetota; class Actinomycetes; order Mycobacteriales; family Pseudonocardiaceae; genus DATEPR01. The sequence goes on from DATEPR010000225.1 coordinate 1,086, forward strand.
CGGGCGGGCCGACCGCCGAGGACACCACCACGTCGTCGCTCACGGCAGTCTCCTCGCTCCGGCCCATGGTCGACGATAACCAGCGGCGACCGGCCGGAAACCTCAGCCGTCTCCGTTACGCCAGCAGGTGCCGGGCGAAGAACCGGACCGCACTGTCCACCTCGAACCGGGGCACGTCCCCGTGCCCGCCGGGGTTGGCGTGCAGGGTTTTCTCGGTCGAGCCGAAGGCGTCGAACAGCGCCAGGCACTCCGCCCTCGGTATCCGCTCGTCGTCCCACTGCACCAGGAACTCCACCGGCACGGTGATGCGGGCCGCGTCCCGCGCCGACGCCAGCGCCCCGCCCAGGCCGAGCACGGCCGCGCGCACCCGTGGTTCGGCGGCCACGAACGGAACCCCGAGGCCGCATCCCAGCGAAACGCCCCAGTAGCCGACCGGACCGGCGCCGACGTGGTCGAGCCGCTGCACCGCGTCCAGGAACGCCCGCCATTCCGGGACCGTCCGCCGGGCCACGAGCGCCTGGAAGCCGGCGATCAACGGCGCCATGTCGGCGCCGGCCGCGATCCGGGCCTGGTTCTCGGTGACGATCCGGTCCAGTGTCTCGTCCTTCGGCCGGTCACCGTGGTTGGGCACGTCGAGCGACGCGGCGGCGAAACCGCCGTCCAGGACGAAGCGGTGGGCGCGGGTGACGACGCCGGGAGCCTTCTTGTGCTGGCCGCCGCCGTGTCCCAGCAGGATCAGCGGCCGGGTGCCGGTGGCGCCGTCCGGTGTCCACAGCACACCGGGCACCCCGTCGCAGGTGAAGAGCTGTTCACGGACGCCGCCGGACGCCGTGTCGGTGGTGAAACGCATGGCGTGTCATGCCTTTCGGGATGCCGTTCGCGGGCACTCCCTAGGCGGTGCGAGGGAGGGAGTCCCGACCTGTCACGTTGTTGATCGGACTCACCTCCTCAGATCGCGCGACGGAACGTACCACACGTCAGCGCCCTACGGCCGGGTCAGATCAACCACGAGCGCGGGATGGTCCGTGTCGTGCATGGCGACCGTGGTGGCTGACACGAGCCGGAAACCGCCGGCCCACAACACGTGCTGCACACCACCATCCGCCCGGCCACCCCAGCCGGCGGGGACACAACTCCGTGCGTCGTCACCGAGATTGAGGTCGCCGCCGACGACCGTGGGCCGGTTCGCGGTCGCCGCGCGGAACCTGGGCACGTCGGTGTCCATCAACTCGCGGCACTGGGCCGCGGCGGTGGCGTGGTCGTCGGATTCCAGGTGTGTGGTGCAGAAGTCGGCGCCGCCGACCGTGATGCACACCGCGGCCCGGTGCTCGGCGGTCCGGGCGAACTGGACACGGTAGAGGTACCGTGCCATCGCGGTGGCCGGGCCGTAGCCGCCGATCACCAGTCCGATGCCGTACTCGTCGCCGTCGACACAGCGGTACGGCGCGTGCGCGACGGAGTTCATCGCCGGTGTGAACGCGGCGACGACCGTCGTGGCGCCGGCCGCCCGCACCATGGCGGCCGGGATCGGCGCCGCAGGGTCGAGCACGTCGCGGGAGCAGATCTCGTTGAGCGTCACGACGGTCGGCGCGTAGCGGTCGATGACGCTCGCCGCCTCCGCCGGTGACCTGCCGTCGTGGAAGCACCCGGCCCGGCCGCTGTCGCACAGGTTGAACTGGATCTCGCGCACGGTCGCCGCGGTGACCGGCCGGTCCGGGCCGACCGTGATGGTCTGGGTGAGCACGCAACCCTGTGCGGCCGGGTCGGCGCAGGTGCTGGCGGCAGCGGCGTCCGGCGTGGCGGCGGCGCCCAGCGGCAGGAGCAGGGCCACGGCGAGCACGACCGGCATCCGGCTACCGGGCAAGGCGGGCTTCCCGTTGCCGGCGGGCGACAGCGCGGACCAGTGGCCGCTCCACGGTGTGGTACAGCAGGGCGGCCAGGCCGAGTGCGACGCAGAACAGCATCAGGTAGACGCCGACCGCCGCCGGCCAGTCCAGTTGCCAGCGGCCGACGAGCGGGTGAGCGTAGAACAGGACGAGGAAGTGCACGATGTAGAACGCATACGACACCTCGCCCAGCCACACCGCCAGCCGCCCGCGCACCGGTGACCGGGTGCCGCGCACGTCGGCCACCGCGCCGCAGCCGATCACCAGCGCGAGCGGCGCGATCATCACGGCCACCAGCGCGTACCGCAGGGCCACGAACTCGACGAGCACGACGCCGGCCACGGCCAGCCACACGGCGGCCCCGAAGCCCAGCCGCGGCCACCGTCCGGCGAGCACGATCCTGGCCAGCACGATGCCCAGGGCGAAGTCCGCGAGGCGGCTCACCGGGAAGACATAGACGAACCAGTACTGCGGGAACGAGAGCCCGCCGGTACCCGGCAGCAGCGTCGCGATGGTCGGATTCAGGAAGATGACCGCGACGATCCCCGCCGCGACTGGCCACAGTAGACGGTCAGGAACGCGGCGGACCAGTGGCAGCAGCAACGGGAACATCAGGTAAAACAGGACCTCGCAGCCCAGCGACCAGCTCGGCCGGTTGATCCCGCCGGTGAGACTCACGCTCGGCGCCCAGTCCTGCACCAGGAAGACGTTGGACAGCGTCACGCCCGGCGGCACCGAGTTCCCGGTGGCGACGATGCCGACGACGGCGAGCGCGCAGCCGACGACGTTGTTCGGGTAGATCTTGACCGCGCGCCGCGCCCAGAACGCGCGGGCCGTGTCGGTTGGCCGGGCCGACCAGGTGAGCACGAAACCGCTGAGCACGAAGAAGAACTCGACGGCGACGTAGCCGAGGGGCGGCAGGAACCGGGCCGTCCAGTCGTCCACGCCGTGGTCGGCGAAGATCCGCAACGTGCTGGTGTGCGAGACGAACACCAGCGCGGCCGCCACGAACCGCAGCCCGGTCAGCGAGGGCAGGCGCCGCCGGCGCGAGTCGGCCTGCTCCGTGGCGGCGCCGACCAGAGCGACGCCCGCCGCTCGCTCCGCACCTCCAGGGATGGCCACGACCGAATGGTACGGGCGGATCAGCCAAGTTCCCGCAGGTCGCCCACCGGTTGCGCGCCCGGGCACCCCGGCGCCATCCGGCCGACACCGGCCGCTCACACACCAGCGGACGCCGCCGCCGAGCGCCCGCTCGAACGCCGGCCGGCGCGCCCGCCTCCAGGCATGGACGCGCCGGCCGACACCTGTCGGTCAGGCCGCGAGTTCCGCCGCGGCCTCGGCCGGTTCCAGCGCCAACCGCAGGACCTCCCGCACGTCCGACACCGGGTGCACGGTCAACTCCGCGAGCACCTCGGCCGGCACGTCGTCCAGGTCGGGCTCGTTGCGCTGCGGGATCAGCACCGTGGTGATGCCGGCCCGGTGGGCGGCGAGCAACTTCTGCTTCACCCCACCGATCGGCAGCACCCGGCCGGTGAGTGACACCTCACCGGTCATCGCCACGTCCGACCGGACCGGCCGCCCGGACAGCAGCGACGCCAGCGCCGTCGTCATCGTCACGCCGGCGCTCGGGCCGTCCTTGGGCACCGCGCCCGCCGGCACGTGCAGGTGGACGCCGCGTTCCCGCAGGTCACCGACTGGCAGCTCCAGCTCGACGCCGTGCGACCGGAGGTAGGACAGCGCGATCTGGGCCGACTCCTTCATGACGTCGCCCAGCTGGCCGGTCAGGGTCAGCCCGGTCGAGCCGGTCTCCGGGTCCGCCAGCGACGCCTCGACGAACAGCACGTCACCGCCGGCGCCGGTCACCGCAAGACCGGTCGCCACACCGGGCAGCGCGGTCCGCTCGGCCGACTCCGGGGTGTGCCGGGGGCGGCCCAGGTACGCGCGCAGGTCGCCGGCGTCGACCGTGACCGGCACGGTGACCGTGTCCAGCGCCAGGCCGGTGGCCACCTTCCGCAGCACCCTGGCGATCGACCGCTCCAGGTCCCGGACGCCGGCCTCCCGGGTGTACTCGGCGGCCAGCCGCCGCAGCGCGTCCCCGGTGATCGTCACGTCGTCCGCGGACAGCCCGGCCTTGTCCAGTTGCCTGGGCAGCAGGTGGTCGGCCGCGATGGTGACCTTCTCGGCCTCGGTGTAGCCGTCCAGCGTGACCAGTTCCATCCGGTCCAGCAGCGGGCCGGGGATCGAGTCGAGCACGTTCGCCGTGGCCAGGAACACCACGTCGGACAGGTCGAGGTCGACGTCCAGGTAGTGGTCGCGGAACGTGTGGTTCTGCGCCGGGTCCAGCACCTCCAGCAGGGCGGCCGTGGGGTCACCCCGGTAGTCGGCGCCGAGCTTGTCCACCTCGTCCAGCAGCACCACCGGGTTCATCGACCCGGCTTCGCCGATGGCACGCACGATCCGGCCGGGCAGCGCGCCGACGTAGGTGCGCCGGTGACCGCGGATCTCGGCCTCGTCCCGCACGCCGCCGAGCGCGACCCGCACGAACGTGCGGCCCATCGCCCTGGCCACGGACTCGCCCAGCGACGTCTTGCCGACGCCCGGCGGGCCGACCAGTGCCAGCACGGCACCGCTGCGCCGGCCGCCGATCACGCTCAGGCCCTGGTCCTCCCGGCGCTTGCGCACCGCCAGGTACTCGATGATCCGGTCCTTCACGTCGGACAGGCCGGAGTGGTCGGCGTCCAGGATCGCCCTGGCGCCCGCGATGTCGTAGGCGTCGTCGGTGCGCACGTTCCACGGCAGGTCCAGCACCGTGTCCAGCCAGGTGCGGATCCAGCCGGTCTCCGGCGACTGGTCCGACGTGCGCTCCAGCTTGTCTACTTCGGACAGTGCGGCTTCGCGCACCTTCTCCGGCAGGTCGGCCGCCTCGACGCGGGCCCGGTAGTCCTGTTCCTCGGACGCCGGCTTGCCGTCCAGTTCGGCGAGTTCCTTGCGGATCGCGGCGAGCTGCTGGCGCAGCAGGAATTCGCGCTGCTGGCGCTCCATGCCCTCGGCGACGTCCTTGCGGATCGACTCGCTCACGTCCAGTTCGGCCAGGTGTTCCCTGGCCCAGGCCAGCGCCTGCCGCATCCGCTCGACCACGTCGGCGGTCTCCAGCAGGGTGACCTTCTGCTTCGTGGTCAGGTAGGGCGCGTAGCCGGCCAGGTCGGCCAGCGCGGACGGGTCGTCCAGCCGCTGCACCGAGTCGACCACCTGCCAGGCGCCCCGCTGCTGGAGGATCGCCGACAGCACGCCCTTGTACTCGTGCACCAGGTCGCTGACGTCCTCGGTGGGCGCGATGTCCGCCACCACCTCGGCCTCGACCCACAGCGCGGCGCCCGGACCGGTGGTGGCCGAGCCGACGCGGACCCGGTCGGCGCCGCGGACCACGGCGACGGCGCGGCCCTTCGGCATCCGGCCGACCTGTTCGACCACGCCGACCGTGCCCACGGTGCCGTAGTGCCCGTCCTGCCTCGGCACCAGCAGCACCCGAGCCTTGCCGGCCGCCGGTGGCGTCGACCGGATGCCGGGCGCGGACACACCACGGTCACCGGCCGCGGCCTGCGCGGCGTCCACCGCCGTGCGCACCTCCGCGTCCGTCAGGTCCAGGGGCACCACCATGCCCGGCAGCACCACGTCGTCGTCCAACGCCAGGATCGGCAGCACCAACGTCTGGTTCATGCCTCTTGCCCTCCACCCAGATAAGTTGAGCCTGTTCCACTCAACCCAGGGCGGCGTCCCGGTGTTCCTTCCGTTCGCTGTGGGCGATACGGGCGTGGACGTCCACGTCCAGGCCGGCCCGCGCGCACAGTTCGGTCAGACCGGCCGTGATGTCCGCTTCGTGCTGCTCGGCGATGACACGCAGCCGGGCGAGCGCGCCGTGCCCGGCCTGGTGCTCGGGCTCGTTCCGCTGCCGGGTCCTGATCGAGCGACAGCGGGTCGGCACGGCGGGAACCGCCGTGCCGACCCCTGCCACCGCATGTACGCCGGCATGTGGACCGCGTGCGCTCAAGCAGGGAAACGGCGCATCGCGGTCCACTGCCGCCGCATACGCGGCGACCGCGAACAGTCCCCGGGGCGCCCGGGTGGGGCCTGCCGGCCGGCACCTCGACGACCGTGACCGGGCTCACGGTCCGTTGTTCTCCGTGCCATATTCTCTCCTGACAATCGCGCGTGCGGCCCGGACGCGCATCTTCCATCGTGCGCTTCAGAACAGCGGACGAATGCGTAACGGAATGGTCATCGTCCACTGTGGATTGGGCAGTGCCGGTGAACGGCGGTTTCTCAGCTCGCCGATTCGTCAATCTGGACCGGGTAGCCGGCGCGCAGCACCGCAATTGTCGACGGCGGTGTGATGACCGTCGCGATCCCGCGCGCCGGTCGCGGGTGCCGCGTGCGGTAACCGGACGTTGTCCACTCCACCAGCCGGCCGCCGACGACCACCGCTGGCGCGTCGGCGAGCCGCACGAACGTGCCGTCCGGCAGATCCGCCCACGGCAGTTCGTGGTGCCGGCGGCGATGCGTGCCGCGCACGATCCGCTCGCCGTGCAGCCGCCGGTTCATGTCGAGCGCCGACGGCCTGCCCACGCCGAGACCTGCCGCCCAGGCGTTCCGATATGCGATATAGCTGGCGTGCCGGCACTCACCACACGGCCGGTGTCCCGCGGCGAACGACACCGCCTCGTCGTGGAAGTAAAGCCAGGTGAAGTGGTGCGGCTGCCACTGCCGGTGCCACCGGTCCCGAAACCGCAGCGCGCACGTGATCCACAGATTGCCGCCGTGGAACCGCACGATCTCCCGGCCGGCATGCAGAATGCCGCGATTGCCGGTCCACGCGCCGCGCATCGGAATCGCCACGATGTCGCCGTCCGGCGTCACCCTGTTCCGCGCCGGGTCCACAGTAGACATCAAGCGGGTATCTTGCCGGGGAACCTCGCGTCCACCAGCCGCAGATACTCCGGGTTGGCCGCCAGGAAGCCGGTGACGAAACCGCAGTAGTTGGTCACGCTCAGCCCGCCGGCCGCCGCGTCGTCCAGCGCCGCCCGCACCAGCCGGCCGGCGACGCCCTGGTTGCGGTGCTTCGGATCGACCACCGTGCTCCTGACCACGAACCGGCCGCCCCTGCGGTCGTAGCGCAGCACGCCCACGACCTCGCCGTCCAGAACCGCCTGGTAGCTGCCCGCGCCGACGTCGTCGCGCACCGTCAGCCGCTCCTCCATCGCGCGTCACCTCTGATCGTCTTCCTACCGCACCCAACGGCCCCGGCGGAACCGGTATTCCCCTCGGTGACGATGTGGTGGCGAATCGGTGAGTCGCCCACGGCGGTCGGGACGACACGTCACAATGTGCCCCATGCGCTCGGTGGTCGCCCGACTGGGGGCGAGCGTGGCCGCCACGGGTCTGGTCGTGCTCGTCCTGGGCACGTTCCTGCCCTGGTTGCGGTCCGGGGCGGTGCTGCGCGACAGCTACCAGTCCGTCGGCGCGCTGCGGGACCTGGTCGGCGGCAGCCTGCCGGGTGCGCTGCTCACGGCGTGGCTGATGGTCATTCCGGCGTGCGTGGTGTGCGTCGTGCTGTATCTGCTGCGCCTGCGCCGGACGTCCGCCGGATTCGGTGTCTTCGTTTCGGTCGCGGTGGGAACGGCGGCCGCCCTGGTCACCGTCCAAGGGGGCGATCCGCGATCACTGGTCAGCGCCGCACCCACCGGGCCTGCGGTGACCCTGACCGGCGCAACGGTCGCGCTGGTCGGAGCGATAGCGGTACTGGCCGGACCAAGAGGCCGGCAGACGGGACTCACAGGAGGTTCGCCATGACGTATCCGGGCCAGGGCTGGCCGGGGCAGCCACAGCCGGACGGCCAGG
>DATEPR010000226.1:0-4646 GCA_035273045.1 Pseudonocardiaceae bacterium
GCCGCCGCCGGCCAGCCGCAGCGCGGGCGCCGGCCGGCCCTCGGTCCGCCTGCGCAGCCAGCGGGTGCGGCGGACCGGATCGTCGTCGTCACCGAAGAACCCGAGGGTGACGTGCCACCGCTGGGCCGGGATCCAGCGCACCTCGGGCGGAAGGTCCGCGGTGCGGTCGGCGAGCCAGCCGACCAGGTGGTCCACCGCCGCGGCCGGCGGGACCAGCGCGGAGAACAGGCGCATCCGGCTCAGCTCGGGTGGGAACCCGCCGCCGGCTGCCGCTCCGCCACCGAAGCCGGAGCCGGCCGGCGTTCCACGACCACCTGGCCGTCCTCGGCCGGCCGCTCGCCCGCCCGGCGCAGCAGGTCGCCCAGCTCGGGGAACTCCTCGTCGACCAGTTCGGCGGCGGCCAGCAGGTCGTCGCTGGACAGGATGTTGCGCAGCGCGTCAACCACGGCGTTCGCGTCCGAACTGGCATCCACCCGCAGGACGTCCCGGCCCACCGTGGGCCGCGACTCCCGCACGTCCTCCATGGCCAGCTTCATCGCCTCCGGGTCGCCCGCGGCGACCTCGGGAATGAACACCTTCCGCTCCAGCATGATGAGCCTGGCCAGCACGGACGGGTTGCCGATCTTGGCGCGGCGGCCGCTCATCACCTGGCTGAGCATGGGCGCGCTGATGCCGAGCACGTCGGCCAGGTACGCCTGGGAGATGTTGAACGCCCGGACGAGGCGGCGAACCCGGTCCCCGAGGGGTTCTCCGTACCACTCGCGCTGCAGCGCGAGATTGCGCTGGACGATCTTGGGATCCTCCACGTTCGCCTCTCCTGGCAGTAGCCGGCCTGCGTTGATCGGTATCTTGCCAGCTCACCCCCGGCCGGCGGGCCAAAACGGACGAGCTGGCCGCGAGCCACTACCAGCGGGTGACACCGGTCACGGCGCGTGGTGGTCAGTCGGTCAACAGGTCCCGGGTGTCGCGCACGTCGATGCCGACCTGCTCGACCAGCGCCTCGACGGTGTCGTAGCGCTCCATGTCGCGCAGCCGGGCGACGAAGTCCAGCCCGACCCGCTGGCCGTAGAGGTTCTCGTCCATGTCCAGCACGAACGCCTCGACGCGGCGCTCGCGGCCGGAGAACGTCGGGTTGGTGCCCACCGACACGGCGGCCCGCAGCCGCCTCGGTTCGCTGCGGTTCGGTGCCTGGTGGATGAACCAGCAGGCGTAGACGCCGTCCGCCGGCACGGCCGCGTAGCGGGCGGTGGACAGGTTGGCGGTCGGGTAGCCCAGTTCCCTGCCCCGGCCGTCGCCCCGGACGACGATCCCCTCCAGCCGGTGCGGCCGGCCCAGCGCGGCGGTGGCGGCGGTGACGTCGCCGGCGTCGATGCACGACCGGATGTAGGTGGACGAGAACACCATGTCCTCGTCGGAGCCGGCGCCGTCCTTCGGCACGGTCACCATTTCGGCGCCCTCGGTGGTGAACCCGAACCGGTGACCCAGTTCACGCAGTCGCGCGACATTGCCGGCGGCCCTGTGACCGAAAGTGAAGTTCTGGCCGACCACGACGGCCGCCACGTGCAGCCGGTCCACCAGCAGCTCGTGCACGAACTCGTCGGCCGGCACCCGGGACAGCTCCAGGGTGAACGGCAGCACGCAGAACACGTCGACGCCCAGGGCCTCGACCAGTTCCGCCTTGCGGTTCAACGTGGTCAGCTGGGCCGGGTGGCTGCCCGGCCGGACCACCTCGGCCGGATGCGGGTCGAACGTCAGCACCACGCTGGGCAGGCCGCGCTGGTGGGCGAGTTCGACGGCCCGCCCGATCAGCGCCTGGTGGCCCCTGTGCACGCCGTCGAAGACGCCGATGGTCGCCACGCACCGGCCCCAGCTGCCGGGCAGATGATCGAGTCCACGCCATCTCCGCACGATCAACAGCCTACGGTCCGCCGACGGCCGGCGCCCGCACCACCCCGCAGGTCAGCACGTACGCGGAGCCCTCAGCCCGCGGGTGCGAAGACCACCAGCGGCGCCGCGTGGCCGGCGTCGTCCCTGGCCAGCGCCACGACGTGCCCGTCGGGATCGAAGACGCCGTAGGTGCCGGGCAGCCCGCCCGGTGCCAGCCGCTGGCCGTGCGACAGTGCCGCGGCCTGGCTGGCCGGCACGTCACGGCGGGGGAAGGCCAGCGCCACGGCCTCGTCCAGGGTCAGCGACAGCCGGGCGTGTTCGGTGAGCTGCTCCAGGGTCAGCGCGGCCCGCAGGCCGAACGGACCCACCTGGGTGCGGCGCAGCGCGGTCAGGTGGCCGCCGACGCCGAGCCCGGCACCCAGGTCCCTGGCCAGCGCGCGGACGTAGGTCCCGGACGAGCAGTCCACCAGCACGTCCAGTTCGGTGGCCCGCTCGACCCTGCGCAGCGACAGCACGTCGAACCGGTGCACCACCACCGGTCGCGGCGGCAGCGTGACCGCCTCGCCGTCGCGCACCAGCTGGTAGGACCGCTTGCCGGCGATCTTCACCGCGCTGACCGAGCTCGGCACCTGCTGGATCGGCCCGGTGAGCGCCCGCACCCCGGCGTGGATCGCGTCCTCCGGCACCTCCGAAGCGTCTACTTCGGACAGTGTGTCGCCCTCGGCGTCGTCCGTGGTGGTCGCCGCGCCGAGGCGGATGGTCCCCAGGTACGCCTTGCGTTCCAGGGCCAGGTGGCCCAGGAGTTTGGTGGCCCGCTCCAGGCCGAGCACGAGCACGCCGGTGGCCATCGGGTCCAGCGTGCCGGCGTGCCCCACCTTGCGGGTGCCGAAGATCCGCCGCACCCGGGCCACGACGTCGTGCGACGTCAACCCGGCCGGCTTGTCGACGACGACCACGCCGGGCGGCACCGGGGAGCGGGACCTGCTGGACACAACGGGACATCCTGCCTGATCGCTCAGCCCCGGGTCGCGCCGACCACCGACCACCGCGCCGTGCCCAGCCGGCCCAGCGCCGCGACCAGGCGACACAGCATGAACACCGACAGGCCGGTCCAGATGCCGACCAGACCCCACTGGTAGGCAAGGGAAAGCCAGATCAGCGGCAGGAAACCGGCGACGGCGGCGATCAGCGTCGCGGTGCGCAGGAACGCCGCGTCACCCGCGCCGAGCAGCACCCCGTCGATGGCGAACACCACACCGGCCACCGGTTGGAGCCCGACGAAGAACCACCAGGCGTGCGGGATCTGCGCCAGCACCGTCGGATCCGCCGTGAACGCGTGCGGCAGCACACCGGCCAGCGCGGCGAACAGCCCGCAGGTGAGGATGCCCAGGCCCAACCCGTAGAGCGTGACCCGCCTGGCCAGCAGCCGCGCCTGGTCCGCCCGCCCGGCGCCGAGTTCCGCGCCGACCAGCGCCTGCGCGGCGATCGCCACCGAGTCCAACACCAGCGACAGGAACGTCCACAGCTGCAACACCACCTGGTGCGCGCCCACGGCCGCGGCCGACGTGCGGGCCGCGACCGACGCCGCGGACACGAAGCACGCCTGGAACGCGACGCTGCGCAGCACCAGGTCACGGCCCATGGTGAGCTGGGCCCGCATCCCCGGCCAGTGCGGGCGCGCCGGCACCCGGTGGGCGCGGCACTCGTGCCGCAGGGCGCGCAGGAACAGCCCGGCGACGACCAGTTGCGCGGCGAGGTTCGCGATCGCCGAACCGGCGAGCCCGAGCCCCACGACGTGCACCAGGACCGGGCAGAGCACGGCGGACATGCCGTTGCCCGCCACGACGTAGCGCAACGGCCGGCGGGCGTCCTGCACGCCGCGCAGCCAGCCGTTGCCGGCCAGGGTGATCAGGATGAACGGGACGCCGAACAGGGCGATCCGCAGCCAGTGCGTGGCGCCGTCGGCGATGGCGCCGCTGCCGGCCAGCCCCCTGGCCACCGGCCCGGCCAGCAGCTGGCCGGCGACCATGATGACGATGCCGATGAGAGCGCCCAGCCAGGTGGCGTCGACCCCTTCGGCGACGGCCCGTTCGCGGTGACCGGCGCCGTGCAGCCGGGCGACCCGCGCCGTGGTGCCGTAGGCCAGGAAGGTGAGCTGGGTGGACACCTGGGACAGGAGCAGCCCGCCGAGGGCCAGCCCGGCCAGCGGCACCGCACCCAGATGGCCGACGACGGCGGTGTCGACCAGGACGTACAGCGGTTCGGCGGCGAGCACCCCCAGCGCGGGCACGCCGAGCGCGACGAGCCGCCGAGCGTCGTTCGCCACCTGCGCCTCCCCCGGTGCCCCGGTCACTCGCCCAGCAGCGGTGCCCGGTCGAGTTCGCGCCTCAACCGCGCGAGGATGTCCTCGGCCGAGCCGTTCGCGGTGAATCCGGCGGCCAGCCGGTGTCCACCGCCGCCCAGCGCCCGTGCGGCCGCGCTCACGTCGACCCGGCCGATCGCGCGCAGCGATCCGCTCCACCGGTCGGCGCCGAGTTGCCTGAGCACGGCGGCCACCTCGGCCTCCCGGGTGCCGCGAATGATGTTGATCACACTGTCCACGTCCTCGCGCCGCAGGTCGGCCACGTCCTCGGCGGTGATCGTGGCGTGCACCAGGCCCAGGCCCTGCGCGGCGGCCGAGTCGAGGACGGTGCGGCCGAGCACAGCGGACAGCATCCGCAGCCAGTCGAACGGGTGACTGTCCAGCAGCGGCCGTGCCA
>DATEPR010000227.1:0-4468 GCA_035273045.1 Pseudonocardiaceae bacterium
CTGGCCGACGCGGGCCTGCCGGCGGACGCGGCACTGCTGGTGGCCGGCACCAGCCACGGCGCCCACCTGGACGACGAGCACGCCGGCAGCCTGGACCGGTGGGCCGTCGACACGGCGGCGCGGGTCGGCAGCACGGCGCCGCCGGTGTCGATCTCCACGGCCTGCTCGTCCGGTTCGGACGCCATCATGGTGGGGGCGCAGCTGATCCGGGCCGGTGTGGCGGACGCCTGCGTGTGCGGCGGCGCCGACGTGCTGACCGACGTGAAACGGCTGGGCCACAGCGCGCTGCGCACCATGTCGACGACGTCCCTGCGCACGTTCCACCCGGACGGCGACGGCACGCTGCTCGGCGAGGGTGCCGCGTTCCTGGTGCTGGAGTCCGCCGAGTCGGCGGAGCGGCGTGGCGTCACCGGCCACGCCTGGTACGCCGGCGCCGGATCGTCCAACGACGCCAGCGGCATGACCGCGCCCGACCCGTCCGGCGACGGCCTGCTGCTCGCCGTGCGGCGCTGCCTCGCCGACGCACGCGCCGGCCTGGCCGACGTCACCGTGGTCAACGCGCACGGTTCCGGCACGCCGACCAACGACACCGTAGAGGCACACGCCTACTCCCGGCTGTTCGCCGACGGGCCGCAACCGGCCGTGTTCGCCACGAAGGGCGCGTTCGGGCACACGCTCGGCGCTACCGGCGCCATCGAGGCGGTCGCCACGGTGCTCGCCCTGCGCGACCGCGTGGTGCCACCGGTGTTCGGCCTGACCGACCAGCCACCCACGCTGCCGCTGCCGGTTCCGGTGGGTGGCCCGATGCCGATCAAGTCCGGCATCGGCCTGAGCCTCACCCTGGGATTCGGCGGTTTCAACACGTGCCTTGCCTTCGAGGCGGCGAACCCCGATGCCTGACCTCCGCACACTGTCCACAGTGGAGTTGTCGGTCGATGGGCCGGCGCCGAGGCGCCAGGGTGCCTCGTTCTACGCCGACCCGGTGGCGTGGCTGGTCACCGACGCCGTGGAGGCCGCGCTGCGGGACGCGGGCGAGCGGGTCCGCGCGGCGGCGGCCGAGACCGGTGTGCTGTCGGTGAGCCGCGAGGCCACCAAGCTCACGATGCGCCAGCTCGCCACGGCGGGCGGCCGGGTGTCGCCGATGAAGTTCGCCGGTGCCAGCGCCGGATCGATCGCCGGCGTGCCGTGCATCGTGTTCGGCCTCCAGGGACCCAGCATGGTGCTGTCGATGCCACCCGCCGACGGCCGTGCCGTCGCCCAGCTCGTCGCCCGCTCCTGGCTGGCCGCGGAGAACTGCCGCTACGTCGTGCTCAACGAGCACGAAGCCGTCGGCGAGAACGGCCATGTCGTGCGCAGCTCCGTTGTGGACCTGCCGACCGGTTGAGTCCCAACGGTTCTCGACCGGTCGTCGACCGCTGTGTGATGAGCTGGGGCGAGAACAACCGGCCCGCAGCGGGTCGATCACAGGATGGAGGAGACATGCGCCGATCGCGCAGGACCATCATGTCGATGGTCGCGGTGGTCGCCCTTGCTCTGACCGGATTCGCGTTCGGCCCCGGAGTCACCGCGGCGGCCACTCCCGGGAAGACCGTCATCAACGTGTGGCTGGCGAACTTCCCGTTCCCCGGCTACCTCGACTCCAGGATCGCGGACGCGGCGGCCTTCAACGCCGCCCACCCGCAGTACGACGTCGAGGTCCGCGCTGTCGACTTCGACCAACTGCCCCAGGAAGTGAACGCGGCGGTGCAGGCGGGCGACGCGCCCGAGGTCGCCGACTACTACTACAACGCCACCCAGAACGCCAGGGACGCCAAGGACAAGTACGGCCGGCCGCTGTTCACGTCGGTGCAGCGGGCGATCGGCGGCCGCACGTCCATCCTGGGTGAGCCGGTGGTGCTCAACGACATCATCGCGCCGGCCCGCTCGTACTACACCCACCACGGCGACCTGACGTCGATGCCGTTGACCGTCAACACGACGATGCTGTACGCCAACCAGAACCTGCTGGCCAAGGCCGGCATCGCCACGCTGCCCACGACCTGGGCACAGCTGGCGCACGACTGCGCGCTGCTGCGTGCCCTGCCCGACGGTCCGACGAACTGCGTCACCTGGCCGGACCACAGCTGGTTCTTCCAGCAGGCCGTCACCGAGCAGGGTGGCTACCTGTCCAACGGCCAGAACGGCCGGCTGGCCCGGTCCACGCGGGTCAACGCCGACTCCAGCCAGATCATGACGTACGTCAAGTTCTGGAACCAGTTGGCGCGCAACGGCGACTACCTGTACACCGGCACGCCGAACGACTTCGAGTTCACGTTCAACGCCTTCTTCGGCCAGCAGGTCGCGTTCTTCCTCAGCACCGCCGACCAGGGAACCGGTCTGATCCAGCAGGGCGCCGCGTCCGGTTTCGGCGTCACCGCCGGCCGGCTGCCGGTCAACGGCCAGAACGTCAACCCGGGCAACATCATCTCCGGTGACTCGCTGTGGCTGAAGGCCGGCCTGAACAAGGCGACACAGGACGGCGCGCTCGCCTTCATGAACTACCTGAACAACACCACGAACACCATCAACTGGAACCAGAGCACCGGCTACCTGCCGATGACCAACGCGGCCATCGCGAAGATGCGCTCCGACGGCGCCTTCCAGCAGAACCCGTCCCTGCCGGTCGCGCTGGACCAGGTGTTCCAGGCCAACAGCTCCAACTCGGCCAACGGAGCCGTGTTCGGCGACTTCGACGGCATCCAGAACACCCTGACGGACGCCATGAACGACGTGTTGGCGGGCGGTGCCGACCCGGTGGCCCGCTTCCGGCAGGCCGACGTGGAGGCCAACCAGTTGCTCCACCAGTACAACGCGAACTGCCAGCACGCCGGCCCGCTGCCGGCGTACTGCACGAGTGTCGGCGCCTTCGGCTGACACCCGGCCACGGATCGGCCTCCCGCCTACGCGGGAGGCCGATTCGTTTGTCCACAGTGAGCAAACACGGAGAGACCGGGGCTCGTGTCTCCCCATAGACTTGAGGCATGTCCGAGTTGAAGATCCTCGCCGACCGGGCCGACCCCTCGGCCGAGGCCGAGCTCCAGCCACAGGTGTCCGGTGTGGAGTGCAAGGGTGGCCACCTGAACGACCCGGCCGTGCACTTCTGCGTCGTCTGCGGCATCTCGATGCTCCAGTCGTCCCGCCGGCGGGTCAACGGCCCCCGGCCGCAGTTGGGTGTGCTCGTCTTCGACAACGGCATGACCGTGCCGGTGCGCCAGAACCTGGTGCTGGGCCGCACGCCGGAGTCGGACGACGCCGTGCACGCCGGTAGGGCGGCCGGGGTGCGCCTGGTCGACCCGCTGGTCGACGGTGTGCACGCCAGGCTGGAGCTCGACGGGTGGCGGGTCCGGCTGGTCGACCTGGGTTCACCCACCGGCACACTGTTCTGCGGCCCGCACGGATCGACCTGGACCCGGCTGGCCCCCCGGTCGTCGGTCGAACTGGAGCCGGGCAGCTCGGCCGCGTTCGGCCGGTGCGTTCTGACGTACTACTCGCACCGCGACCGCAGCGCCCTCCCGGACTTGTTCGCTGCTTGACCCCAGCCGCCGCCTGGCCGACCGGCCACCGCGTTCCTGCCCGAGCCGGGTGGGTCGCGCCGGCTGACTACGGCCGGGCCAGCAGCCTGGGCTGGTTGGTCCGCCGGGTGCCGGCGGCGGTCTGCGGTCGTCGCGCTGCCCGGTGTCCAGCGGATCTGGCGTCATCGCGCTGCCCGCTCAGAGCGCGAATCCCTCCATCCGGTTCCGGATGGAGGGATTCGGCTTGCCAGGAGGGCTACTTGGCCACCGTGTAGCTCAAGTGGGTCACGTCCGGCGTGTCGGCCTTGACCGGGCCGGCGACCAGCTTGAGGTCGACGTCGAGGCCCTCGAACAGCGGCAGCCCGTTCCTGATCACCACCGGCACCACGGCCAGCTTGATCTGGTCGACCAGCCGCGCGTTCAGGCTCAGCCGGGCGATGGTCGCGCCGCCGCCGATGACCACGTTGCGGTCGCCGGCCGCGGCTTGCGCCCTGGCCACCGCCTCCTCGATGCCACCCGTGACGAACACGAACGACGTGTTCCCCTCGGCCACCTCGGACGGCGGCTGGTGACAGAGCACGATGTGGTCGACCTGGTACGGGTTGTCCTTGAAACCGCCCTGGCTGGCGCCCATGTCGTAGGTCCGCCGGCCCATGACCAGCGCGCCGGTCGTCCTGATCGTCTCCGCGATGACCGCCTCGGCGCCGCTCGTCGGTGAGAAGTACCAGTCGTGCAGACCGGCGTCGGTGTCGTCGGGTCCGGACACGCACCCGTTGAGCGACATCGTCATGTCGAGAACTACCTGTCCCATGAATCTCTCCAGACCATCGGTGGAAACGGCACCGGTCCAGGCGCGACGGCCCGGACCGGTGCCACCTGTACGTCTTCGCTCGCCTCAGTCGTGGCTGCCGGTGACC
>DATEPR010000228.1:0-6554 GCA_035273045.1 Pseudonocardiaceae bacterium
GTCGGTGATCAGCGCGGCGGCCGGGCCGGGTTCCAGCGTGGCCAACGGCAGCAGCCGGGCGCCGCTGCGGGCCACCAGCCCGTCCAGCCGGCGGCGGCTGGTCACCAGCACCAGTGAACCGCTGCCACCGGGCAGCAGCGGCCGGACGTGTTCGGAATCCCGCGCGTCGTCCAGCACCACCAGCACCCGCCGCGCGGCCAGCAGTGACCGGTACAGCGCGACCTGCTCCTCCGGTTCCTCGGGCAGGTCACCGGGCCGCACGCCGAGCGCCAGCAGGAACCGGGACAGCACGTCGGCCGTGGCCAGCGGCGGGTGGTCCGGGTCGACGCCGCGCAACCGCGCGAACAGCACGCCGTCCGGGAACCGGTCCACCACCCGGTGGCCCCAGGTGACGGCGAGCGCGCTCTTGCCGACACCGGGCGTGCCGGTGATCACCGCGATGGCCGGGGCGTCGGCCCGGCCGTCCGGCAGCAGTCGGCTCAACCACGCCATTTCCCGGTTCCGGCCGGTGAAACCGGGCGCCGACGGCGGCAGTTGCGCGGGGACCACGGCCGGCGGATCGGCCGGCGACGGGGGTGGCGGCGGGACGACCCGAGCCGGTTCGCGCAGCGTCGGATCGTCGCGCAGCAACGACTCCTGGAGTTGACGCAGCGCCGGACCGGGGTCGATGCCGAGTTCGTCGGCCACCCGGCGCTGGAACGACCGGTAGGTCTCCAGCGCGTCGGCCCGCTGGCCGGACCGGTAGAGCGCGCGGATCAACTGGCCGACCAGCACCTCGTCGAACGGGTGCTCGCGGACCAGGTTGCGCAGTTCGCCGACGAGTTCGGCGTGCCGGCCCAGTTCCAGGTCGGCCTCGATCCGCTCCTCGGTGATCACCAGCCGCAGCTCGCCCAGTTCGACGGCGACCGCCTCGGTGGGCGGGTTCACCGGCACCGGGCCCCGCCACAGCGCGGCCGCGGCCCGCAGCAGATCGGCCCGGCGAGCCGACGGCTGGCCACGCGAGGCGTCCAGCAGCCGGCGCGCCTGGAACAGGTCGACCCGCGACTCGTCGACCCGCAACTCGTAACCGGGCGACCGGGTGAGCAGCGCGGCGCCGCCGGCCGGTTCGATCATCCGCCGGAGCCGGGACACGTAGCCGTGGACGATGGTGCGCGCGGTGGCCGGCGGGTCGTCGCCCCACAGGCCGTCGATGATCCGCTCGATCGACACGACCTGGTTGGCGTGCAACACCAGCAGCAGCAACAGGGCACGGGCGCCGGGACTGCCGATGGTCACCGGTTCGCCGTCGACGATCACCTGGACGGGTCCCAGCACGGTGAAGTACGGACCGGCTCCGTCCTTGTCCTCCGTCGACCCCGACAACGCGTTCGCCTCCCACCCCGGGTATGGCAGGCAACGTACGGGAAGATCGTCGGCAACAGTGTGATGGATGGCCAAGATGTCGGGCTTTCCGTCCCATTGCATACAAACGACGGGTCCGAACACGACTTCGGGCCGTCCGGTCCCGATCCGAACGACCCGAAGTCAACTCCGAAACTTGTGGCCAGGAGCAGTCCGGGGCTCACCCCGAGTGGAACTCCGGCGTGCTCTTGACCATGCCGGCCGGAGCGTTTCCATCACACGCGCACGCGCGGCACTGTCGCGACCCTGCCGACGCGCACGGTATACAACATAACAGACCGCGTTCAGCCGGTCACCGGCCCAATTAGGTCACGGCGGCGTTCGTCGCCCAATCTCCTGCTCCCGCAAGGACTCCTGAACGGATGGTCATGTCTCGCCGCCCAGCGGCGTCGCGTCCGGCTCCGCCAGCAGCGGATACACGCCGTTCTCGTCATGCACCTCCCTGCCGGTCACCGGCGGGTTGAAGACGCACACCGTGCGCATCTCGGTCTTGGGCCGCAACTGGTGGTGCTCGTGCTGGTCGAGCAGGTAGAGACTGCCCGGGCCGAGCTGGTAGGTGATGCCGGTCTCCTTGTCCAGCAGCTCACCCTCGCCCTCCACCACGAACACCGCCTCGACATGGTGGGCGTACCAGAAGTCGTTGACCGATCCCGCTTCCAGGACGGTCTCGTGCATCGAGAAACCCACCTGCTCCCTGGCCAGCACCAGTCGCTTGCTGCGCCAGTGGGGCGTGCGGACGTCCCGGTCGGTGCCCTCGATCTCCAGCAGGGACCGGACGATCATCTCCTACCTCCGATTGGATCAGCAGATCGCGCCGACCGCGTCCGCGAACGTCGCCAGCCCTTCGTCCAACTCCTCGTCGCTGATGGTCAGCGGCGGCATCAGCTTGGCGACCTCGCCGCTCGGCCCGGCGGTCTCCACCAGCAGGCCCCGCTCGAACGCCGCCGTGCACACCTTCCTGGCCAGTTCACCCTGCTCGAAGGCCAGCCCACGGGCCAGGCCACGGCCGCGTGCGATGACACCGGTGCGCCGGTCGGCCAGTCCCTCCAGCACCGCGCCGACCCGCTCGCCCTTGGCCACCGTGCTGCGCTGGAGTTCGTCGTCGCCCCAGTAGGTGCGCAGCGCCGCCGTCGCGGTGACGAACGCCGGGTTGTAGCCGCGGAACGTGCCGTTGTGCTCGCCCGGCTCCCAGATGTCCAGGTCGGGCCGGAACAGGGTGATCGCCATCGGCGTCCCGTAGCCGCCGATGGACTTGGACAGGCACACGATGTCCGGGGTGATCCCGGCCTCCTCGAAACTGAAGAACGGACCCGTGCGGCCACAACCCATCTGCACGTCGTCCACGATCAGCAGTATGTCGTGCCGGTGGCACAGGTCGGCCAGGCCGCGCAGCCACTCGGCCCGCGCCACGTTGATGCCGCCCTCGCCCTGCACGGTCTCCACGATCACGGCGGCCGGCTCGTTCAGCCCGCTGCCGGCGTCGGACAGCAGTCGCTCGAACCACAGGAAGTCCGGCACCTCGCCGTTGAAGTAGTTGTCGAACGGCATCGGCGTCGCGTGCACCAGCGGAATGCCCGCGCCACCGCGCTTCATCGAGTTGCCGGTCACCGACAGCGCGCCCAGCGTCATGCCGTGGAAGGCGTTGGTGAAGTTGACCACGGCCTCGCGACCGGTCACCTTCCTGGCCAGCTTCAGCGCGGCCTCGACGGCGTTGGCGCCGGTCGGGCCGGGGAACATCACCTTGTAGTCCAGGCCGCGCGGGCGCAGCACGTACTCCTGGAACGTCGTCAGGAACTCGCGCTTGGCGACGGTGTTCATGTCCAGCGCGTGGACGACGTGGTCTTGCGTGAGGTAGTCCAGCAGTGCCTGTTTGAGCACGGGGTTGTTGTGCCCGTAGTTGAGCGCTCCGGCCCCGGCGAAGAAGTCCAGGTACGTCGTGCCGTGCTCGTCGGTGATGTGACTGCCGGCCGCGTGGTCGAACACGACCGGCCAGTCCCGGCAGTAGCTACGGACTTCGGACTCCAGGGTTTCGAAGATGTTCACTTTTGGTGTTCCTCCAACGGTTTCCGGATCTACAGCGGACCGATCCGGTAGCGGAACTCGGCTTCGTGATCGTCGGGGAAGTCAGCCGAGCCGAACAGTTCCGTCCTGTCGATGCCGGCCCGCCGGCGCGCGGCCAGCGAGCGGAACAGCCGGTTGGAGGCGGCGTTGTCTTCGGTGACAGTGGTCTCCAGATACCGGATGCCCCGCGGCACCAGTCGGTCGAGCAGGTCGTCCAGGAGCCGGCCAGCGAGTCCGCGGCCGCGGTACTCGTCGTCGACGGCGACCTGCCACACCAGCAACGTGTCCGCTGCCGTCGGCCGGCGGTAGCCGGTGACGAAGCCGACCACGTCACCGTGGTGCCGCGCGATCACCGACGTGTCGGCGAAATCACGGCACCACAGCAGATACGCGTACGACGAATTGAGATCGAGCGCCTTGCTGTCCCTGGCGATCCGCCACAGCGAGGCAGCGTCGGGCACGTCGGGCACCTCGAACGTGATCTCGTTCGCCGGTGCCGTCCCGCCCCCGACGCGGTTCGGTGTTACCGACATGCTTCATGAACGTAACAGGCTTTTTCGTGACGGGCACGATAGCCGTTCGTGATCGTCCCGCTCACCTGCGGCTCCGGAAAAACCCTGGTGACAAGTATCACCTTATGGTTCACATGCTCCGTGAACCTTGCTAGTCAGGAGCACGTTATAAGATTTACGTGCTGACACGGATACGGAGGTGGGACCGCCATGGCGAACGTGCTCCAGCCGGTGAACTGCGCCGCCTGCGGTCGCCCCCTACCCGCGCAGGTGGGCCGTGGACGGCAACGATTGTACTGCGGACCCACCTGCCGCAGCGCCGCCCGGCGAGGCAGATCCCGGGTGGTGCGGGGCGGCCGTCCGGGTGGTGTAAACGATGGCTTGACAATTGCCGCGCGTAAAGCCAGCCTTGACAGGGTGGCCGGCAGCGACGACATGGTCGAACAGGTGGCCGTCGCGGCCGACCGGTTCGGTCTGGACTGGACCGATCCGGACCCGCTGACCGCCGTCGCGGCCGCCCGGGACCTGGCGGCGACCGTGGACGGCGCGTTGCGCGCGGCGGTGACCAGGGCCAGGGACGCCGGCCGCACCTGGCAGACCATCGGCGCTCTGCTGGGCACGACGCGGCAGGCCGCCTTCCAGCGGTTCGGCCGCCCGATCGATCCACGGACGGGAGCACCCATGGAACGGACCCTGGTGCCCGGAGCGGCCGACCACGCGGTGGTGCTGCTCGCCGACCTCATGGCGGGCCGCTACGCCGAGGTTCGCCGCGACTTCACCGACACCATGCTGTCCGCGCTGGACGACGCCAAACTCGCCGACACCCACGCACAGGTGGCCTCGATGGTCGGGGCGTACGAGGGCATGGGCGAGCCGTTCGCCCGAGCGCAGGGCGAGTTCACCGTCGTCGACGTGCCGCTGCGGTTCGAGGCCGGCGAGATGACCGGCCGCGTCACCTACCGCGCGGACGGCGCCGTTGCCGGGCTGTTCGTGCTGCGGCCGGAGTTCGCGTGATGGGCCGCCCATGGTTCGGCCCGAAGCGCATCGGGTTCGGCATCCGGCCGGTGACCTGGCAGGGCTGGGTGGTGACCGCCGTCGTGGTGGCCGTGATCGTGCTGATCGCCAGGTTCGTGGTGCACTGACGTCACCGGCCTGGTCAGCCCTGCCGCCACCAGGCCGCCGAGTCGGGCGGCAGGATCGACCCGGCCAGTTCGGTGTCGCTGGCCAGCAGGAGCGTGCCGGGCCGGTCCAGTTCGGCCGGTTCACCGGTGAAGTTGACCGTGCAGGTGAAGCCGCCGGCACGCTCGAACGCGAGCACGCCGTCCGGCGCCGGCAACCACCGCAACGGCCCGTCCAGGTCCCGTCGCACCCGCAATGCCTTGCGGTACAACGACAACGTTGAGTCCGGATCGGACAGTTGGGCTTCCGCGGTCAGGCCGGCCCAGCCGTCCGGCTGCGGCAGCCACGTGGGCGACGACGCGGGCGGGCTGAACCCGAACGGCGGGCGGGTGCCGGACCACGGCAGTGGCACGCGGGAGCCGTCCCGGCCGCGGTCGGTGTGGCCGGAACGCTCCCACGTCGGGTCCTGCAACACGTCGTCCGGCAGGTCGGTGACCTCGGGCAGGCCGAGCTCGTCGCCCTGGTAGACGTAGACGGAACCGGGCAGCGCCAACATGAACAGGGCGGCGGCGCGGGCCCGGCGCACGCCGCCGTAGCGGGTCAGGTGGCGGACGACGTCGTGATTGGACAGTACCCACGTGTTCGGCGCGCCAACGCCCTCCATCGCGGCGGTCGATGCGTCCACCACCGCGCGGAACGCGGCGGCCGACCACGGCGTGCGCAGGAACAGGAAGTTGAACGCCTGGTGCAGCTCGTCCGGCCGGACGTAGCGGGCCAGCCGGCCCACGTCCCGGACCCACGCCTCGGCGATGCCGATCCGGTCACCGGGGTAGGTGTCCAGCACGGCGCGCCAGGCGCGGTAGATCTCGTGCACGCCGTCCTGGTCGAAATACGGCAGGTCGGAGATGTCGCGCTTGCCGAGCTCGCGGATGCCGGCGTCGGGCAGGCCGGGTGCCTTGACCATGCCGGTGGCCACGTCCACCCGGAAGCCGTCCACGCCGAGGTCGAGCCAGAACCGCAGGATATCCAGGAACTCGGCGCGCACGTCGGCCCGTTCCCAGTTCAGGTCGGGCTGTTCGGGCGCGAACAGGTGCAGGTACCACTGGCCGTCCGGGACCCGTGTCCAGGCCGGTCCGCCGAACACGGACAGCCAGTCGTTCGGCGGCCGGTCGCCCCTGCCGTCGCGGAAGACGTACCGGTTCCGCGCGTCCGATCCGGGACCGGCGACCAGGGCCTTGGCGAACCACGGGTGCGCGCTGGAGGTGTGGTTGGGCACGATGTCGACGATGATCCGCAGGCCGAACCGGTGGGCTTCGTCGACCAGCGAGCGGATGTCGGCGAGCGTGCCGAACAGCGGGTCGACGTCCCGGTAGTCGGCCACGTCGTAGCCGGCGTCCGCCTGCGGGGAGGGGTAGAACGGCGACAGCCAGATCGCGTCGACGCCCAGCTCGCTGAGGTGGT
>DATEPR010000229.1:0-15600 GCA_035273045.1 Pseudonocardiaceae bacterium
TCGACCCCGACCACCAGAGCGACCCGGTCCTCGCCGAGAACGCCACGGTGGTGACTGTCCGCGACACAGCCGGAACGTCCGGCCTGACCGGCTCGGACCAGAACCAGACCGGCCGATTGGTTCTGGTAGCCCTGCCGAGGCAGTTCGCAACACGGCTGGCGGCCGCGTCACTGAGACAGCCGGTGACGGTTACCCTCCGCTAGACCACGGCGCGGCCGAACGGGGCGCGTCAGACGATTTCCCACCGAGGAGCGGTCATGCTGAAGGGCTTCCGGGAGTTCATCTTCCGAGGCAACGTGTTCGAGCTGGCGATCGCGGTCGTGATCGGCACGGCGTTCACAGCAGTGGTGACGGCGGTGGTGACCAACCTGATCAACCCGGTCATCGCGGCGATCGGCGGCCACAGCGTCAACGGGCTGAGCATCATGCTGGTCTCGGGCAACCAGAAAACGATCATGCACTTCGACACGGTGATCACGGCCGCCATCAACTTCCTGATCATCGCGGCCGTCGTGTACTTCGCGTTTGTGGTGCCGATGCAGAAGATCATGTCGATGCGCAGGCGCAAGGAGCCCGAAGCGACCCCCCAACCCACCGACATCGAGCTCCTGACGGAGATCCGCGACCTGTTACGCATCCAGAACAGCCGCGAACGAATGTGACCCCGATCCGGCCGCGGGCACCCCAGGCCTACTGCCGTGGCCCGGCGCACGCCGTGGAAACCGCGCCACCGCGTGCAGGCAACAGACCTCGGGAGTCGCACCGCCCCCAGGCTCGCCCGGCCCGGTCCGCACCGCTCCGGGTCACACAGGTCTGGGCGTGCACCGATCCGGGCTCACCCCGGCCTGGGCTTGCACTGCTCTGGGCTTGGGTCAGTCCCGGTCGTGGTGCGGCGGCCGGTTGTCGTGGTACCAGGAGTCGTCGTCGCGCGACTCCTGGGTGGAGGGGCGCTCGTCCCGGGTGACGTCGGGCAGGACGTCACCGAAGACGTCGTCGATGGACGGGCGCTGACGAGGCGGTTCGACTGGCTCGCTCACCCCTCCATCATCACACCGGGCCGAGGGTGCGCGATGGTGGCAGCATGGAGACATCCAGGCCGAACCCGACAGGAAGCGAGTGACGACATGAGCTTGTTTGACAAAGCTAAAGACCTGGCGTCCAAAGTCGCCGACGACCTCGCCGGCAAGGCCGGGCCACTCGGTGAGAAGGCCAAGCCGTTCGCCGAAAAGGCGAAGCCGATCGCGGAGAAGGCGGCGCCCTACGCCGAGAAGGCCGCGTCCCTGGCCGCCAAGGGTGTGTCGACTGCCGCATCCACAGTAGACAAGGCAACCGGCGGCAAGTATCACGATCGAATCGAGACCGTCAGCGGCAAGCTGGGCGAAGCCCTCAACCGCGACAACCGCTCCGCCAAGCCGGACCCTGGGCCGAAGGACAAGCCAGACTCCCAGGAGTAGCAGCGGCCCGACCGGAGCGGACGGTCGCATCGCACTGGACACCGGACAGAGGACGGTGCCACGGATCAGCGCGCGCTCAGGCTTCGTCCAACCCGGACAGTTCCTCGATGACGTGCGGCACAAGCGCGGACAACGTCGCCATCCCGTCGCGCACGGCGGCCCGCGATCCGGCGAGGTTGACCACGAGCGT
Source organism: Pseudonocardiaceae bacterium (assembly GCA_035273045.1). Taxonomy (GTDB): domain Bacteria; phylum Actinomycetota; class Actinomycetes; order Mycobacteriales; family Pseudonocardiaceae; genus DATEPR01. Next base: position 1,645 of record DATEPR010000229.1, read on the forward strand.
GCTGCCGGACACGCCCACCAGCCCGCGGGAGATGCCGGCGTCGATGGCGCCGGCGGCCAACCCGGACGCCCGGAGCGCCTCGGCGATGCCAGGGATGGGCCGGTCGAGGACGCCCTGAGTGGCGTCGGGGGTGACATCGCGTGGCGAGACGCCGGTGCCGCCGACGGTGATCACGAGGTCGACGCCGCCGATCACGGCGGTGTTGAGGGCGTTGCGGATGTCGACGGTCTCGCCGGCGACGGCGACGGTGCCGTCGACGATGAACCCGGTCTCCTCCAACAGCTCGGTGACGAGCGGCCCGGTCTTGTCGTCGTGCTCGCCGTGCACGACCCGGTCGTCGACGATCACGACCAGTGCCCGGCCAAGTCGCTGCGTACTGCGCTCCATGCGGCTCACGGTAGCGGTTGAACTTTCCCCAGCCGCCCCAGCCCACCCCCCAACCCGCCAGGCGACCAACCAGACCACCGAAGCCAGCCCCAGCCAACGCCCCCGAACCGCCACCAAGCCGCCCACCCAAAGCCAACCAGCCCCCGCACGTGTCGACCCCCATCGGCCAACTCACCCACCACACCACCTGACTGCGCAAGGCCGCCACCCAACGGCCGCCTCGCCTGTGCCACCAACCCGCTCGCGCGTGTCGACCCCTCAACGGCCAACTCGCAGCCACCACACTCACCAGTCCCCCGCGTATCGACCACTCAGTGGACGACTCGCCAGCGAATGGGGGTGACCGTGAGCTGTCCGGCCAGCGGTCAACTCGGCACCGCGGGTGCCGGCCGGCTCAGGGTGCAGGTGTGCTGCTCACCAACGGCAGGCGGACTTCGAAGCGGCAGCCCTGGCCGTGGTTGTGGGCGTCGATGTGGCCGCGGTGGGCTTCCACCAGGCCGCGCGTGATGGCCAACCCGAGGCCCGCGCCGGCCGGTTCTTCCGGCAGTCCGCCCGGCATCCGCGCCGCCGTCCCCCGGAACGCGACGTCGAACACCCTGCCCAGTTCCTGTTCCGGAATCCCGCCACACCCGTCGTCCACCCGCAGCAACGCCTCCTCCCCCACGACCCCCAATCCGACCATCACCGATCCGTCCGGCGGTGTGTGCCGGATCGCGTTGGACAGCAGGTTCCGCACGATCCGCGCCAACTCCGGATCGCTACCCAGCACCACCGGCCACGCCCGCACGTCCGCGACCACCTTCACCCGCTTCCGTTCCGCCACCGGCGTCGCCGCCGCCACCGAGTCGCTCACCACGTCCCGCAGCGGCACCGCCGACAGCGTCAGCCGCAGCGCGCCCGCCGTGATCCTGGACAACTCGAACAGGTCGTCGACCATCCCGGACAACCTGGTCGACTCGTCGCTGATCCGGCCCGCGTAGCTGGCCACGTCGGCCGGCCGCACCACCACGCCGTCCGCCAGCGCCTCGGCCATCGCCCGGATACCGGCGAGCGGGGTCCGCAGGTCGTGGCTGATCCACGCCACCAACTCGCGCCGCGCCGCCTCGGCCGCGCGTTCCCGGTCCCTCGCCTGCCGCTCCCACACGCTGCGCCGCGCGATCGCCCTGCCGAGCAGTACCGCCGTCGGCACGGTGACGACCGCCGTGGTCAGGCATACCAGCAGCGTCGTGTACAGCACCGGCTGGAACATGAACCGGCTCGCGCCGAGCACGCCGGACAACTCGGCCAGCAGCGGCACCAGCACCAGCACCGTCATCGTCGCGGCCAGCGACCGCTCGCCGAGCAGCCGCAACACCAGCACGCCGAGCAGCGCGATCGGCAGCGCGAACGCCAACACGTAGGGCGTGACGTGCAGCAGGTCCGTCCACATGTCAACCGACCCTGTCGTACCGGTAGCCGACACCCCAGACCGTCGCGATCCGCCCTGGCCGCGCCGGGTCGCGCTCGACCTTCTCCCGCAGCCGTCGCACGTGCACGGTCACCGTCGACTGGTCGCCGAAGTCCCAGCCCCACACCCGCGACAGCAACTCGGCCCTGGTGAACGCCGTGCCGGCATGGGTGACCATGAATTCCAGCAGGTCGAACTCACGGGTGGTCAGGGACAGCGGCGCACCGGCCAGGCTGGCCCGCCGCGCGGTCACGTCGATGACGAGATCGCCGTCCACCAACTCGTCCCTGGCCGGCTCCGGTTCGAGACTGGCTCGGCGCAGCACCGACGTCACGCGCAGCACCAGTTCGCGCGGGCTGAACGGTTTGGCCACGTAGTCGTCCGCGCCGAGTTGCAGGCCGGCGATCCGGTCGTCCTCCTCGCCGCGTGCGGTCAGCATCACCACCGGCACGGCACCACGCTGCCGCAGCCGCCGGCACACCTCGAACCCGTCGATGCCGGGCAGCATCAGGTCCAGCACGACCAGGTCCGGCGGCGCCTCCCCGGCCAGCCGCAGCGCGTCCTCACCGGTCTCGGCGGCGGCCACCTGGTAGCCGGCGTGTTCGAGATAGCGCCGCACCACGTCCCGCACGTTGTCGTCATCGTCGACGACGAGTACCCGCCTCATCGGCCTCACCGGACAACCGTAGTAACACTCCGCATACGGCGCCGAGCGCGGCCGGTGATCCGTCAGAACTTCGTAAGACCCTAGTTGACGTTCACCGGGTGGCCGCTCAAAGTGACCGTCACCGTGCTGCCGTTGCTCAGCGTCAACGTCATCTTGTCACCGGGTGACGCGGCATGCACCGCGGCCACGAGACCGTCGGAGCTGTTGACCTGCCGGCTGTCGGCCTTGACCACCACGGCACCGGCCTTCAGACCGGCCTTCGCCGCCGGACCGCCGGGCGTCACCGACTTGATCAGGGCGCCGTTGGGCAGGATGCTCGGCTGGCCGTTCTGGTTCGGGGTGTTGTCGGTGACCTCGACGCCCAGCACGGTCTGGATGGCCTTGCCGGTCTTGACGATCTCGTTCGCGATGCGCCTGGCCTGGTCGATCGGGATGGCGAAGCCGATGCCCACGTTGCCGGCCGAGCCCTGGCCCTGCAGGCCGCTGCCGGTGTTGGGCGAGTAGATCGCCGAGTTGATGCCGACCACCTGGCCCTGCATGTTCACCAGCGGCCCACCCGAGTTGCCCGGGTTGATCGGCGCGTCGGTCTGGATGGCGTCCAGCACGGTGGTCTGGCTGTTGCTGCCGTCACCGGCCTCGGTCGGGCGGTGCAGCGAACTGATGATGCCGGATGTGACCGTGCCGGACAGTTCGAACGGAGCACCGATCGCGACGACGTTCTGGCCGACGGCCAGGTTGGCCGAGTTGCCCAGTTGGGCGACCGGCAGGTTGGCCACGCCCTTGGCCTGGATCACCGCGATGTCGGTGGTGGGGTCGCGCCCGACGACGGATGCGTCGACCGACTTGCCGTTGGCGAAGATCACCTGGATGCGTCCGCCGTCCGCGGCGTCGGCGATGACGTGGTTGTTGGTCAGGATCTTGCCGTCGGAGCTGATGATGACCCCGGAACCGGTGTCGCCGTTGAGGCCGTTCTGGGCCTGGAACTCGGCCGCGATCGTCACCACGACGGGCAGCACCCTGTTCGCCACCGACTGCACGCTGCCGGCCGGCGCGTTGGCCGTCTGGTTGGCCGGCTGGGACTGGTCGAGCGAGTTGACCACGTTGCCGTTCTCGTTGGTGGACACCAGATATCCACCAAGACCGCCGGCCGCGCCGCCGATCACCAGTGCCAGCAGGGCGATCCCGGCGATCAGCCCGCGGCTCCGCCGGCGCGGCGGCTCGGGCGGCAGGCCGCCGATCGGGTAGCCGGCGGTGATGGGACCGGTGGGCGGTCCGGACGGGCCGTAGCCGCCGTAGCCGGGCTGGGTGGGCGGCGGCGGCTGGTGGTAGCCGGGCTGGCCGTACCCGCCGGGCGACCACTGGCCGGCCGGGACCTGCCCGAACGGCACCGGACCGGACTGCTGCTGCGGCTGGCCGAGCGGCGGGTACGTCGGCGCCTGCTGTGCCGGCCGTTCGCCGGCCGGCTCGATCGGTTGTCCTCCAACCGATTCGGCCGGCGGGGGTTCGGCACCGGTCGGCAACTCCGCCGGGCTCAGGTGCCATGGCTGACCGGCGGGAGCATCGACCGGCGCGGCAGCCGGCGTCTCGACCGCTGGGTGGTCGACTTCGGTTGTGTCCTCAGGGGAATCGGCCGGCGAGGGTGCCGGTGTCGGGTCCCCGGCTGGGGGCACGCTGGGACCGGATGTGCTTGCCTGAGGTGTCGCGTCGTCCACCGGTTCGCCCGCGCCGCCCGGGAAGTTCTCGGTCATGCCTCCACTGTGCGCCATACGCCTGAGAACACGCTGAGATACCCCTGCGGTTCTGCTCAGTGAGCACGAGCGGAGCCCACGGCGTCAGTGCACCAGGACCGGATCGTTGGCACGCAGCCGGTCGGCCACCTGTTCCGGCGTGACGTCGTTGATCCACACCGCCATGCCGGACTCGGAACCGGCCAGGTACTTGAGCTTGTCCGCCGTGCGCAGCACCGAGAACACCTCCAGGTGCAGCCACGCCAGGTCGCGGCCGGCCCGCACCGGCGCCTGGTGCCACGCCGCGACGTACGGCAGCGGACGGTCGTACAGCGCGTTCAGCATGTGCAGCACCCGCAGGTACAGCTCGGCGAACCCGTCCCGCTCGGCGCCGGTCAGCGCGGGCAGGTCCGGCACCTGCCGGTGCGGCACCATGTGCACCTCCACCGGCCACCGCGCCGCCGCGGGCACGAACGCCGTCCAGTGCTCACCGCTGGCCAGCACCCGCCGGCGAGTCGACCGTTCACCGGCCAGCACGTCACCCATCACCGGCCGGCCGTGGGCCGACTGGTAGTCGCGGGCGGTGGCCAGCATCCGTTCGGTCCTCGGCGTGACGAACGGGTAGGCGTAGATCTGCCCGTGCGGGTGGTGCAGCGTGACACCGATGGCCTCGCCCCGGTTCTCGAACGGGAACACCTGGGCCACCCCGGGCAGGGCACCCAGTTCGGCGGTCCGGTCGGCCCACACGTCCATCACCGTCCGCACCCGTTCCCGGCTGAGCTGGCCGAACGAGCTGTCGTGGTCCTGGGTGAAGCAGACCACCTCACACCGGCCCCGGCCGGGAGCGGACGGCACCATCGGCAGCCCGGGCACGGTCGGCCCGACGTCCGGTACGCCCTGCGCGAACGAGGGAAACCGGTTCTCGAACACGACGACGTCGTAGCCGGACTCGGGGATCTCGGTCGGCCGGCCGGGGCTGCTCGGGCACAGCGGGCACAGGTCCGGCGGCGGGAAGTAGGTGCGGGTCTGCCGGTGCGCGGCGAGTGCCGTCCACTCGCCGGTGAGCGGGTCGCGGCGGATCTCCGACATGGGTTGCGGCGGCGGGAGGTCGCGCGTGTCGACCGCGGTGCGGTCGGGTGCGCCCGGTGTGTCGTCGAAGTAGATGATCTCCCGGCCGTCGGCCAGGTACCGCACCGACCTGCGCGGCCCGGTCACGCGGTGTCCTCCCGTCGCCCCCGCACCCGCGCCAGCACCAGGTCGGCCACTTCGCCGGCGAGGATCTCGCGGCCGTCGACCGGCAGCCCGTCGTCCACGACCAGCACGTCGGCCTCGTCGAGCGCGGCGATGGTGGAGATGCCGACGACGCCCCACTTGGTGTGGTCGGCGAGCACCACCAGCCGGCCCGCGGCCTCGACGAAGGCCCGGTTGGTCTCGCTCTCGTTGAGGTTCGGCGTGGTGAACCCGGACCGCTCGGCCACCCCGTGCACGCCGAGGAACACCTGGTCCAGGTGCAGCGTCCGCAGTGCCTGCACGGCCACCGGCCCGACCAGCGCGTCGGACGGGGTGCGCACGCCGCCGGTGAGCACCACGGTGCGGTCGGACCGGCCCTGGCGCAGCACGTCGGCGACCTGGATGGAGTTGGTGACGACGGTCAGGTCGGGCACGTCGGCCAGGAACCGGGCGAGGGTCCACGTGGTGGTGCCGGCGGACAGGCCGATCGCGGTGCCCGGCCGCACCAGCGCGGCGGCCTCGCGGGCGATGGCCTCCTTCTCGGCGAGCTGGCGGACCGACTTGGCCTCGAAGCCGGGTTCGTCGACGCTGCGGCCCTCGACTGAGGTGGCGCCGCCGTACACCTTGTCGACCAGGCCACGCGCGGCGAGCACGTCGAGGTCCCGCCGCACGGTCATGTCGGACACGCCGAGGCGTTCGACCAGCTCGCTGACCCGCACCGCACCGGTGCGCCGCACCTCGTCCAGGATCACCGACTGTCGCTGCCGCGCGAGCACGTGACTCCCGTCTCTCACTCGCCGTCGAATACGTCAAAAGCCTACACAGTTCAACACGGATGTTGTTGGGATCTGTTGCACTACCGCAACCGTCAGCCGGGCCGGCCGGGCAGCCGGATCGCCATCAGCGCACCGCTGTCCGGCACCCGCCCGGCGTACGCCATGCCGCCGTGCCGCTGCGCCGCCTGCATCACGATGGACAACCCCAGCCCGGACCCGGGCAGCGTCCGTGCCTCCTCCGACCGGTAGAAGCGGTCGAACACCCTGGGCAGGTCCTCGGCCGAGATGCCCGGCCCCTCGTCGGTCACCTCGATCACCGTCGTGCCGTCGCCCAGCGGCCGCAGCGTGACACCGATCACGCCACCGGGCGGGCTGAACTTCACCGCGTTGTCCAGCAGGTTCAGCACCGCGCGCTCCAGCGAACTGGCATCGCCGAGCAGCGACCACGGCTGGAGATGCACGTCGAACGTCACGTTCGTGGCCCGCCGCCGCGCCCGGTCCAGCGCCCGCTCCACCACGTCGACCAGGTCGACCGGCTCGTGCACCACCTCGGGCGCGTCCTGCCTGGCCAGCTCGACGAGATCGCCGATCAGCGTGGTCAACTCGGCCACCTGGGCGCGCACGTCGCTGTACAGCTCCTCGGTGTCCTGCTGGGACAGCGCGGGCGCGCCGGGCCGGTTGGCCGCCATGAGCAGTTCCAGGTTGGTGCGCAGCGAGGTCAGCGGGGTGCGCAGCTCGTGGCCGGCGTCCGCGACCAGCCGGCGCTGCTGTTCCTGCGACTCGGCCAGCGCGCCCAGCATCACGTTGAAGCTCTGGGTCAGCCTGGCCAGTTCGTCGTCGCCGGTGACCGGGATCGGCCGCAGGTCACCGGTTGTCGCGACACGTTCGGTGGCCTCGGTCAGCCGGGCGACCGGCCGCAGGCCCCCTCTGGCCACGGCGGTGCCGGCGACCGCGGCCACCAGCACCCCGGCCGCGCTGATCAGGATCAGCACCAGGCTCAGCGACCGCAGGACGTTCTGCTCCTCGCGCAGCGGCTGGCTCGCCACCAGCGCCGTGCCCGGGCTCGCCGGGAACGGCACGGCGACCACCTCGTAGCCGTCCTCGGACCGCGCCGACGTCTGCATCTTGCCGGCGGCGACCGCCTTCTCCGGTGCCCCGAGCAGCTCCGCCGGCAGTTGCAGGCCCGGCGGGTTGAACGAGCGGACGATCGAGACGCCTCTGGCGTCGACGATGTCGAACTGGATGTCGGAGAACTGGAACGGGCCGGCGCTGATCCGCCCACCGCCGTAGCCGCCCTCGGGTGGCTGGCTGGCCACCGTCGTCGCCCGGTCCAGCAACTGGGTCTCCACCTGGTTGTACAGGTTGTTCCGCACCGTCACGAAGGCACCCAGCGACACCAGTGCCACCGCGCCCGCGACGCACGCGGCGGCGAGCATGGTGACCCTGGTGCGCAACGACATCCGCTGCGCCGGCCGGATGCCGTCCGGCCGCTCCGACGAGGGCTGCCGAGCCGCCGGTTGATCGCCGGTGTGCGGCTGCCGGGCCGTGACGTCGGTGTCGGTCACGGCGGCGTCTCCCGCAGGACGTAGCCGACACCTCGGACGGTGTGGATCAGCCGGGACTCACCACCCGCCTCCGTCTTGCGGCGCAGGTAGCCGACGTACACCTCCAGGGCGTTGCCGGACGTCGGGAAGTCGTAACCCCACACATCCTCCAGGATGCGACTACGCGTCAGAACCTGCTTGGGGTGGGCCATGAACAGTTCGAGCAGCGCGAACTCGGTGCGGGTGAGGCTGATCGACCGCTCGCCCCGCCGCACGTCACGGGTGCCGGGGTCCAACTCCAGGTCGGCGAACCTCATCGCCGGCGGCGCACCCGAGGCCAGCGAGTCCGACTCGGCGGCCGCCCGGCGCAGCAGTGCACGCAACCGGGCCAGCAACTCCTCCAGCGCGAAGGGTTTGGGCAGGTAGTCGTCGGCGCCCGCGTCCAGGCCGGCGACCCGGTCGGACACCGCGTCCCGCGCGGTCAGCACCAGGATCGGCAGGTCGTCGCCGGTGCCGCGGAGCCGCCGGCACACCTCCAGCCCGTCCAGCCTGGGCATCATCACGTCCAGGACCATCGCGTCCGGGCGCTGCGCCACCACGGCGTCCAGGGCCTGCTGGCCGTCACTGGCCAGGTCGACCTGGTAGCCGTTGAACTGGAGGGACCGCCGCAGCGACTCACGCACGGCGCGGTCGTCGTCGACGACGAGGATGCGCATGTGGACAGTGTCTCGGCACGGCCTGAGAAGCGCCTGAGAGCAGGCCGTAGGTGCGTGCTGAATCACCCGATTCGTGCTAGTTGCGCACCAACAACCCGCTGAACAGAGTCAATACGGCCTGCCGGACCTCGGCGCGCACGTCCGCCCGGTCGGCCGACCGGCGGGCGTCGGCGACCAGCAGCGCCGCCTCGATCAGGGCGCTGTTCAACAACTGCGCCAGCACCCGGACCGGCTGGCGGGGCATCAGGCCCTCCGCCATCAGCCCTTCCAGCATCTCGATGAGCAGGCCGAGCCCGTGTTCGTTCTCGATGTCCCGCCAGCCCCGCCAGCCGAGCACGGTCGGCGCGTCGGTGAGCATGATGCGGACGATGTCGTCCCGCTCGCACGCGGAGAGGTAGGCGTCCAGCGACGCGGCCGCGATGGTGATGGCATCGGTCACACCTTCGGCCTCCACGCGGGCGGCCGCGGCCTGGATCTCGCCGTACATCTCGGTTTCCAACTCGACCAGGACCGCGCGGAACAGGTCGGCCTTGTCGGTGTAGTGGTGGTACAGGGCTCCCCGGGTGAGCCCGGCCGCGGAGACGATCTCCGCGGCCGAGACGTCGGTGTAGCCGCGTTCCGCGAACAATCGGCGCGCGGTCGCCATCAGTGCCGCCCTGGTCGCGCGGGACCGGTCCGCCTGGCTCTGTCGTGCCTGTGCCGCCAACCGACCAACCTTCGTGCCACCCGCGGATCAGTCTGATCGCAGGAAGTCCACCACCAACCTGGCCAGCTCGGCCGGCTGGTCCTCCGGCACGAAGGTATACGAGTCCTCGACGACCACCCGGCGGGCGTCGGGCAGCATCCGCTCCATCCGCCGCGCCAGCCGTTCCGGGAAGACCTTCTCGTCCGCGGCACCGACCAGCAGCACCGGCAGCTTCACGTCGGCGAACTTGTCCGCCGCGGCGAGGGTGTACCGCTTGTGCACGCCGCGGAAGAACTTCCGCAGGTCCCGCCGGACGCCGGCGTCGTCGTGCACCGGCCTGGTGTAGGAGTCCATGATCTCCTGCGGCACCGGGTGCTTGGCGACGAGCCCGAGTCCGGCCCGGGACCGCTGTACCGCGTGCAGCGGCGCCAGCTTGCCCAGCAGCCAGACGCCCGCGGTGGTGGAGCCGATCAACTGCGCCGGGGCGAGCTTCGGCGGGAAGAAGTCCTCGAAGGCGTCGCACGGCGTGAGGATGATCCGGCCGAGCCGTTCCGGGTGCTCGGTCATCAGGATCTGGGTGAGCGCGCCGCCGGTGTCGTTGGCGACGACCGTGACGTCGGACAGGTCCATGGCGTCGAGGAACTCCGCGATGTACGCGGCGACGCCGGGCGGGCTGAGATCGGCCGACGGCGGCATCGGCCTGCGGTGTGCGCCCAGCGGCCAGTCCGGTGCCAGGCAGCGGTAGCCGGCGTCGGCGACGGCCGGCACGACGTTGCGCCAGAGATCGGCGTTGACCAGCAGTCCGTGCACGAACACCACGGCGGGACCGGAGCCCCGCTCGTGGTAGTCGAGCCGGCCGCTGGGCAGGTCGATGGTGTGCGGGGGTCCGAGCAGTTCACTGGTGGCCATGCGGCACAGAAACATACATACAGTCTGTATGTCAATAGGCGAACCTAGGGCTCAGGTGTTGGCGCCGGTGTCCGGGTCGAGGAGGTCGGCGGTGAACATGGCCACCAGTTCCATGCCACCGATCTCGGTCAGGTTCGCGCCCGAGGCCTGCCATTCCGGCGACTTGAACGCGGCCTTGGCCGACTCGGCGGACTCGAAGTACAGCTCCGCGATCAGGTACGGCTCGGTGTCCCCGAGAAAGCCGGGCACGTACACCCGGGACACCCTGGCCACCTCGGCCCGCACCAGGCCCGGAGTCTTGTTCACCAGGGGCACGTGCGAGCCGAAGTACTTCTCCTCAAAGGCTTCCGGGTTGTCCGGCTTCCGGTACAGCGCGATGTACTTGAGCATGGACCGACACTAGTCGCACAACGGTCCGGAACAGTCGGTCTGCGTCAGCGACCAGACACAGCGGGTACTGCCGACCACAATGGGTTAGTCCGATCCGGCGACATTGACCGCGACTGACAGTACAAGGCGCGACTGTGCCCGGTAACCTGCTGATCGCACCGGCGACCACACCGTTCGTACCAGTTACGACCGTCGGGCAGGGAGCGTCGAGACCGAGGTGGAGCAGGACCAACCGCTGAGTCCAGGCCAGTTGACGGACATGGACATCGAGGTGCGCCGGTTGTTGACATCCGGCCGTCTCGCGGAGGCGAACGCGCTGCTGGACCAGGTCCTGGCCACTCACGAACCCGTCGGCGACCAGGCCGACCGCGCGTCCCTGCTGGTCCACCGGGCAGTGATGGCGTGGCGCCTGGGCCGGATCCCGCTCGCGCTGGAACTGGCCGCCGACGGCTGGACCGACTTCGGCGCCGCGAAACACGAAGGTCCGGCGGCGGCGAGGACACTGGGCCAGCTGGGCTATCTGCTGGAGGGACTGGGCAACCGCAGGGCCGCGCTGGACACGCTGCGCATGTCCGTGCGGTGCGCACGGGAGGCCGGTGACCCGGAGGTCCTCGCGATCAACCTGCAACGACTCGGTGGCACGCTGAACTTCCGTGCCGTCGAGGGGTTGGAGGAGAACGCGCGGCCGGTGTTCGAGGAGGCCAGGGCGGTGCTCGCCGAGGGCCTCGGACTCGGTGCGGAGCCGCGTACCCATCGTGCGCTGCTCGGCGCGTACGGCCGGTCGCTGGCCGGGCTCGGCGAACTGGCCGCCGCGGCGGAGGCCGGCCGGCAGGTGCTGCGCCTGGGCATCGAGGACGACGACCGGTGGGCCGTCGCGGTCGGCGAGTGGGTGCTGGCGATCGTGCACCACGCCCGCGGTGAGCTGACCGAGGCCCGCACCGGGGCGCAGCGCGCGGTGGCCAACGCGGAACAGATCGCCGACACCTCGCTGCTGCTGCGGTTCTCCACCGACCTGGCGGACATCTGCGCCGAACTGAACGACTCGGTCGGCGAGGCGGCGGCGCTGCGGCTGTCCGTCGCCGCGGCCCGCAAGGCGGGCGAAACCCTGCGCGAGGGCCTGGGCCAGGCCATGGAACAACGCCGGCTGGCCGCGGTCGCGCAGCGGCTGGCGATGGCGGCCCAGGAGGCGGCCGCCCGCGACCCGCTCACCGGGCTGGCCAACCGGCTCGGGCTGGAGCGGTCCGCGCCGGCCATGCTCACCCAGGCCGTGGACAGTGGACGGACGCCGTGGCTGGTGCTGGTCGACATCGACTGGTTCAAGGGTGTCAACGACGACGCGGGCCACGCGGCGGGAGACGCGGCGCTGCGCGAGATCGCGCAGCTGATCCGGCACGAGTGTCGCAGCGACGACCTGGTCGCGCGGTGGGCCGGGGACGAGTTCGTGGTGCTGCTCGGCGACGCCAGCGGCGACCGGGACGCCGGACCCGTGGTCGCCGAGCGGATCAGGGCGGCCGTGGCCGGTCACGACTGGACGATGGTGCTCGGCTCGGCCCGCCGGCCGACGGTCAGCATCGGCGTGGCCAGCGGTCCGGTGACCCTGGACGACCTGTTCGCGGCCGCGGACATCGTGCTGTACCAGGCAAAACGCCAAGGCCGCAACCGAGTCGCCGTCTACGAGCGGGACAGCGTGTCACAGTTGGCGTCGGAGCACTGAGTCAGGCGATCAGGCCGCCGCGGTAGGCCACCAGCGCGGCCTGCACCCGGTTCGCGGCGCCGATCTTGCCGAGCACTGCGGAGACGTAGCCCTTCACCGTCGCCTCGGACAGGTGCAGTGTGCCGCCGATCTCCGCGTTCGACATGCCCTGCCCGATCAGGGCCAGCACCTCGCGTTCCCGGTCGGACAGCACGGTGAGCAGCCTGCGGGCCGGTTCCGCGGCGCGTTCGCCGCTGGCCACCACGGCCAGCACCCGCGCGGCCACGCCGGGATCGAGCACCGCTCCCCCTCGGGCCAGGTCGCGGACGGCTTTCACCAATTGCGCCGGCTCGGTGTCCTTGAGCAGGAAACCGCTGGCGCCCAAGCGAAGCGCCTCACTGACGTAGTCGTCGACGTCGAACGTGGTGAGCATCGCGACCGCGGGCGGATCGGGCAGCGCGAGCAGTTTGCGGAGCGCGGCGAGGCCGCCGGTGGAGCGCATCCGGATGTCCAGCAGGACGACGTGCGGGCGGTGCAGCCGGACCAGTTCGGCCACCTGGCTGCCGTCGTCGCACTCGCCGACCACCTCGATGTCACCCGCGCTGCCCAGGATCATCCGCAGCCCGGAGCGGACCAGATCCTCGTCGTCGGCGAGCACAACCTTGATCATGGCCGCCTTGATCATGTCGCCTCCCCGATCAGCGTCAACGTACGAAATCATCTCATTACGCGTGGCGCCGACGCACCGGCGTCCACCACGGCGCGCCCTACGCCGATCGGCCGACAGTAAACATGAACACTTTTCGCAGTTTGGGTCCTGGTTGTGATGTCGGACACAGGCGTGGTCGCGGCCGACAAGGTCGACTGGCAGTCCTCTGTGGACCACCAAACGCGCCCGCTCGTCAACGATCTTGACCACCGTCGCGCCACTCAACGAGGGCTACCCTGGGGCGCGTGACGATCAAGCGGATGGACCATGTCGGCGTCGTAGTCAGGGACCTCGCGGCCGCCAAGGCATTCTTCGCCGAGCTCGGACTGGAAATGGAAGGCGAGGCAACGGTCGAAGGCCGCTCGGTCGATCGCGTAGTCGGACTTGAGGGAGTCCGGTCGGACATCGCGATGATGCGGACCCCAGACGGCCACGGAAGGCTCGAACTGACCAAGTTCCACACGCCGCCGAGCCGAGAAGGCGACTCGCGCGCCCCCGCAAACGCCCTGGGCATCCGCCACCTCACGTTCGCGGTGCAGGGCATCGACGGGGTCCTCGACCGCCTACGAACCCACGGCGCCGAACTCGTCGGCGAGCTGGCGCAGTACGAGAACAGCTACCGCCTCTGCTACGTCCGCTGCCCCGAGGGGATCATCGTCGAACTGGCAGAGCAGATCGAGTGACCGAACAGCGGCACCGGATCCCGCCCCGCCACCGCTCGCCATGGCCCCGCCCTGGACCAACTGGGTAAGCCCGCTAAGCTGGGCGAACGTTGAGGAAGGCCCCCGTAGCTCAGGGGATAGAGCGACGGTTTCCTAAACCGCAGGTCGTAGGTTCGATTCCTACCGGGGGCGCCCGTCCTAACCAGGCGGAACAGCTTGGACATGATCCGGAGCTCGACCCGACTGGCATGCTTCGTCGCATAAGACTGGCCTATGGAGGTTCTCCCGTGCGGAACCATCCGCGTGCGGGTCTACGCGGGGTCGATCCCTTCACTGACCGCGACTACTACCTCAGGGAGACGATCCCGCCGGCCCAGCTGCCGAGCACATCGTCGTGAAGACCCGCATCCGACT
>DATEPR010000230.1:0-2946 GCA_035273045.1 Pseudonocardiaceae bacterium
TCGAGATGAACACCGTGGGCGGCTACCGCATGTCGTCCTGGGAGCGTGGCTACGGCGACTTCGTGCTCCGGCCGGACCTGAGCACGCTGCGGCTGGTCCCGTGGCACGAGGGCACGGCGCTGGTGCTGGCCGACGTCGAGTGGGTCACCGGCGGCGAGGTGCCCGCGTCGCCCAGGCAGGTGCTGCGGCGCCAGCTGGACCGGCTCGCCGAGCGCGGCCTCACCGCGTACGTGGGCACCGAGCTGGAGTTCATCGTCTTCGACGACACGTACGAGTCGGCGTGGCGGTCCGGCTACCGCGACCTCACCCCGGCCAACCAGTACAATGTGGACTATTCGATGCTGGGCACCGGCCGGCTGGAACCGTTGCTGCGCCGGATCCGCAACGACATGGCGGGTGCCGGGATGTACGTCGAGTCGGCCAAGGGCGAGTGCAACCCCGGCCAGCACGAGATCGCCTTCCGCTACGCCGACGCCATGACCACGTGCGACAACCACAGCATCTACAAGACCGGCGCCAAGGAGATCGCCGCGCAGGAGGGCCGCAGCCTCACGTTCATGGCCAAGTACAACGAGCGCGAGGGCAACTCCTGCCACATCCACATCAGCCTGCGCTCCACCTCGGGCGAGCCGGTCCTCGCCGGGAACGGTGAGCACGGTTTCTCCCCGCTGATGCGGCACTTCCTGGCCGGCCAGCTGGCGTGCCTGCGCGAGTTCACGTACTTCTTCGCACCGAACGTCAACTCCTACAAGCGATTCGCCGAAGGCAGCTTCGCGCCGACGGCCGTCGCCTGGGGCGAGGACAATCGCACGTGCGCGCTGCGCGTCGTCGGCCACGGCGACTCGCTGCGCGTGGAGAACCGCGTCCCGGGCGGCGACGTCAACCCGTACCTGGCGGTGGCCGCCCTGGTCGCCGCCGGCCTGCACGGCATCGAGCACGAGCTGCAACCGGAACCGGCGTTCGTCGGCAACGCCTACGAGTCGGACAAGCCGACCGTCCCGCGGAACCTCCGGGACGCGGCCGAGTTGCTGGGCAGCAGCAAACTGGCCATGCGGTACTTCGGCGCGGACGTCGTCGAGCACTACCTCAACGCCGCCCACGTGGAACAGGCCGCCTACGACGCGGCGGTGACGGACTGGGAGCGCTTCCGTGGCTTCGAACGACTCTGACCCGGCGGCCCACCCCGGCGCCACGCCCGAAACCCGCCGCCCACCGACAATGCGCACACACCAGCCGCCCACCACGGCGGCAGTAACCGACCGGGAGGGATTCCGTGGCCTCGAACGGCTCTGACGCGACACCCCGCCCGCTGATCGGCATCACCAGCTACCGGGAGCGGGTGCGGTTCGGCGTGTGGGACCTGGACGCCGCGCTGCTTCCGTGCGAGTACACCGACACGGTGGCCCGCGCGGGCGGCATCCCGGTCCTGCTGCCCCCGGTCGGCGAGCCGTACCCGGAGTTGCTCGCCAGGCTGGACGGCGTGCTGCTGTCCGGCGGTGCCGACGTGAGCCCCGACCGCTACGGGCACGACCCGGACGAGGCCACCGAACCGCTCCGCCCGGACCGGGACGCCTACGAGTTCGCCCTGCTCGACGCCGCCTTCGCGGCCGGGTTGCCGGTGCTGGCGGTGTGCCGCGGCATGCAGGTGCTCAACGCCGCACTCGGCGGCACGCTGCACCAGCACCTGCCCGACCACCTCGGCCACGACAGCCACCGGCCGCGGCCGGGCCTGTTCGGCTCCAGCCGGGTGTCGATCGCCGGGGGCAGCCGGATCGGCGCGCTGCTCGGCCAGGAGGCGAAGGTGCACTGTCACCACCATCAGGCGATCGACCGGGTGGCCGCGTCGCTGACCGTGGTGGCCACGGCGGACGACGGCACGGTCGAGGCGGTCGAGGCCGCCGACGGCCGCTTCGTCGTCGGCGTCCAGTGGCACCCCGAGCAGGACGCCGCCGACGACCGGCTGGTGGCCGCACTGGTCGCCGAGGCCCGGGTGCGAGCCGGCCGAACCGAAAGGAACAACCAGGGATGACCGAAACGACGCGGCCGGTGGTGCCGGGGCGGCTGGCCGGCAGGGTCGCCGTGGTCACGGGCGGCGCCAGCGGCATCGGCCTGGCCTCGGTCCGCCGGATGGCGGCCGAAGGCGCCAGGATCGTCGTCGCCGACATCGACCCGATCGGCGGCGAGGCCGCGGCGCAGGAGGTCGACGGCCGGTACGTCAAGGCCGACGTGACCAGCGAGGACGACGTCCGCAGGCTGTTCAACACGGCCGTCGACACGTTCGGCGCGGTGGACGTCGCGTTCAACAACGCGGGCATCTCGCCGCCCGAGGACGACTCGATCCTGGTCACCGACCTGGACGCCTGGCACCGCGTGCAGCAGGTGAACCTCACGTCGGTGTTCCTGTGCAGCAAGTACGCCATCGAGCACATGCGGGGCGCGGGCCGCGGCTCGGTGATCAACACGGCGTCGTTCGTGGCGACCATGGGGTCGGCCACCTCGCAGATCTCCTACACCGCGTCCAAGGGCGGCGTGCTCGCGCTCAGCCGCGAGCTGGGCGTGCAGTTCGCCCGCGAGGGCATCCGGGTCAACGCGCTGTGCCCCGGCCCGGTGAACACGCCGCTGCTCACCGAACTGTTCGCCGCCGACCCGGAGCGGGCCGCCCGCCGGCTGGTGCACGTGCCGATCGGCCGGTTCGCCGAGCCCGAGGAGATCGCGGCCGCGGTGGCGTTCCTGGCCAGCGACGACGCGTCGTTCATCACGGCGTCCACGTTCCTGGTCGACGGCGGCATCTCCGGCGCCTATGTGACCCCGCTGTAGGCGGCCGGATGACCGATCCCGAGCTGACCGGCGTCGCCGTCGACGACGCGTTGTTCCAGCCCGTGCGCGCGGGCAACGCGTTCGAGGAGACGGTGGAACGCCTGCTGCGGGCGATCAAGCTGGGCGTGG
>DATEPR010000231.1:0-3766 GCA_035273045.1 Pseudonocardiaceae bacterium
GCCCCGGTCGAAGATCGCGCCACCGCCGCCGCCGTCGGTCGTCTCGCCGGTGGAGTCGCCGTCGGCGAAGGTCAGGTTCTGCACGGTCAGGTGCGGTTGCGACTGGTTGTCACAGTGCGACGTGGTCCAACCCTGGGCCTGGTCGCAGGTGTCCTGGTAGAGGATCCGGTGGGCGCCGCCGCCGCTCAGGGTGACCTTGCCGCCGCCGTCGATCACCACCCGCGGGCTGGCGTTGCGCACCTTCGCCGTCGTGGTGAGCGTGATCGTCACCGGCGCCGGTCCACAGGAGAACGTGATGACGCCGCCGGCCGCGACCGCGGCGACGAACGCTGCGGACGTGCAACTGGCCGGCGTCCCGTTGCCCACCACGTGAGTCGGGTGCGACGTGTCCACGGGCCGCCCGGCGGCCGGCACCGTGGCGTGGCCGTTCGGGTTGCCTGCCCTGGGCAGGGTGGCCGGAGGCGGTTTCCGGGTCGTGGTGGTGGTTCTGGTCGGCGGCGGGACCGTCGCCGGTGCGCCGATCGCCGACGTGTGCGGCGTGGACAGCGCGGGCGGCGGCAGCGCCACCGGTCTGCCGGTGACGCCGCACGCCGCGAGCAGGACCACCGAACCCGCCGCGGCGAGCCGGGCCGCGGTCACCGCCGTGCGTCGCACGGAGCGGGATCGTACTTTCGGCCTTCCGCTGGGCGCCAGCGGCTACCGCTCGTCGGCCGAGGCCACCGCGTCCGCCCACAGGGCCACGGCGTCGTCCACCTGACCCTCGTTCACCACCAGCGGCGGGATCATCCGCACCACGTTGTTGTGCGGCCCGCACATCAGCAGCAGCAGGCCCAGTTCGGCGGCGCGCTGCTGGGTCCGCTTGGCCGTGTCCACGTCCGGCCCGCCGTCCGGCGTGCGGAACTCGCTGGCCTGCATCAGGCCCAGGCCGCGCACGTCGCTGATCACCGGGTGGTCGGCGGCCACCTTGGCCAGCCCGTCGTGCAGCCGCCCGCCCATCGCGGCCGCGTTGGCGACCAGGTCCTCATCCTGGATCACGTCCAGCGTGGCGATGGCGGCCGCGCACGACACCGCGTTGCCGCCGTAGGTGCCGCCCTGCGAACCGGGCCACGCCTTGCTCATCAGCTCCACCGGCGCCGCGATCGCGGACAGCGGGAAGCCACTGGCCAGGCCCTTGGCGGTGATCAGGATGTCCGGCCGCGCGCCGAAGTGCTGGTGGCCCCAGAACTTCCCGGTCCGGCCGAAACCGGTCTGCACCTCGTCGACGATCAGCAGGATGCCGTGCCGGTCGGCCCGTTCCCGCAGCCCGGCCAGGAACTCGGCGTTGGCCGGCACGTACCCGCCCTCGCCGAGCACCGGCTCGACCAGGAACGCGGCCGTGTCGGCGGGCGAGCTCACCGTGGCCAGCACCATGTCCAGCTCGCGCAGCGCGAACCGGGTCGCCTCCTGCTCCGACCAGCCGTAGTGGTGCGGGTTCGGGAACGGCGCCACGGCGACGCCGGGCATCACCGGGCCGACGCCGGCACGGAACTTGTAGCCGGAGGTGGTCAGCGCGGCGGCGCCCATGGTGCGGCCGTGGAACGAGCCCTGGAACACGACGATCTGCTGCCGGCCGGTGGCGTGCCGGGCCAGGCGGACCGCCGCCTCCACGGCCTCGCTGCCGGAGTTGAGGTAGAACACCGAGTCCAGCCCGGCGGGCAGCACCTCGCCCAGCCGCTCGGTGAGGGTCCGCAGCGGGCGGTGCATGACGGTCGTGTACTGACCGTGGATCAGGGTGCCGACCTGCTCCTGCGCGGCGGCCACCACACGCGGGTGGCAGTGCCCGGTGCTGGTCACGCCGATGCCGGCGGTGAAGTCGAGATAACGCCGGCCGTCCTCGTCGAACAGGTAGACACCCTCCCCGCGCGCCGCGAGTACGGGCGTGGCCTGGAGAAGCACGGGCGAGAGCTGAGCCATGACCGCCTCCGTATGATTGTCAACAATCTACATCTATGCAACCATGAGCTGTCGGGTTTGTCCACGCCGAATCCCTCAGGAGCAGCCGTGTCACGCATCGAGGACGTCCTGGCCACCGTGCCGAAGCAGTTGTTCATCGGTGGCAAGTGGCTGGATTCGGCCACCGGCGGCACGTTCGACGTGGAGAACCCGGCCACGGCCACGACCCTGGCGTCGGTCGCCGACGCGACCCCGGCGGACGGCATGGCGGCACTGGACGCCGCCGTCGCCGCGCAGGACGAGTGGGCGGCGACCCCGCCGAGGGCGCGCAGCGAACTGTTGCGGGCCGCGTTCGACCAGGTCATGGCCCGGCAGGAGGACCTGGCCACGCTGATGACCGCGGAGATGGGCAAGCCGCTGGCCGAGGCCAGGGGCGAGGTGGCCTACGCGGCCGAGTTCCTGCGCTGGTTCAGCGAGGAGGCGGTGCGGATCGGCGGCGACCACCTGCTCGCGCCGGACGGCCGCAGCCGGTTCGTGGTCCGGCAGGCGCCGGTCGGCCCGTGCGTGCTGATCACGCCGTGGAACTTCCCGCTCGCCATGGGCACCCGCAAGATCGGCCCGGCCATCGCGGCCGGCTGCACCATGGTGGTCAAGCCGGCCGAGCAGACACCGCTGAGCATGCTCGCGCTGGCCGCGATCCTGCACGAGGTCGGCGTCCCGGACGGCGTGCTGAACGTGGTCACCACGACGGACCCGGGTCCGCTGGTGGAACCGCTGCTGCGGGACGGCCGGGCGCGGAAGCTGTCGTTCACCGGGTCGACCGAGATCGGCAGGCTGCTGCTGGAGCAGTCCGCGGGCCAGGTGCTGCGGGTGTCCCTGGAACTGGGTGGCAACGCGCCGTTCGTGGTCTTCCCCGACGCTGATTTGGACGCGGCGGTGGACGGCGCCATGGTGGCCAAGATGCGCAACATCGGCGAGGCGTGCACGGCGGCGAACCGGTTCTACGTCCACGAGGACGTGGCGGCCGAGTTCACGTCGCGGCTGGCGGACAGGATGGCGGCCGCCGAGATCGGCCCGCTGATCGACGAGGCCGCCGTGACCAAGGTGGAGCAACTGGTGGCCGACGCGGTCCGTCGCGGCGCGACCGTCCACACCGGAGGGACGAGGCGCGAGGGACCGGGCCACTTCTACGAGCCCACCGTCCTGTCCGGCGTCCCGGACGACGCCGCCATGCGGCACACCGAGATCTTCGGCCCGGTCGCGGCCGTCACCACGTTCACCACCGAGGCCGACGTGATCGCCAGGGCCAACGACACCGAACACGGCCTGGTGTCCTACGTCTACACCGAGAACCTGGCCCGCGGCATGCGGGTGGCCACGGCGCTGCGCGCCGGCATGGTGGGCCTGAACCAGGGCATCGTGTCCAACCCGGCGGCCCCGTTCGGCGGCGTGAAGCAGTCCGGCCTGGGCCGCGAGGGCGGCCGGGTGGGCATCGCGGAGTTCCTGGACACCCAGTACATCGCGATGCCCGTGTAGACGGACCGGGGGTTCGGCGGCTGCCGCGGCCGGTGTTGTTGATGCCGGCCGCGGCAGCGGAGCGCTCCACATCGATGTCGCGACGCCGACCCTTCCAGCAACGGCCGCAGCATCAGGAAGCGACGCACAGCAAGCCAGGACGCGGTTGTGTCGCCAGCAGCCGTACAACCTAAGGCAGCAGGCCAAGCCACCGCACCGTCGCGCATCCGACCCACCCCAACGGCCGCAGCACCACAAACGCCCGTCCACAAGGACGGGCCAAAAGCGGCCACCCCCGGCAGGCAACCACAGTCCTGCC
>DATEPR010000232.1:0-8495 GCA_035273045.1 Pseudonocardiaceae bacterium
GGTGGCCAGTCGGTATTTCCGCACCGGCTGGCTGCCGGTGAGCTGGTAGCCGATCACTTGGTTGAGTTTGGTCGCGGTGACCCACGCGATGTCGCGGCTGGTGTCGACCGCGATGCCGTAGGGCACGCCGGGCACCGGTGCCGCCTGCCGTTCCAGGACCGGGCCGGCGGAGAACACGATCAGTTGGCCGGTGCGGGTGTCGGTGACCAGGACCCGGCCGAACCGGTCGACGGCGGCGTTGGTGGCGCCCTGCCCGGCGCGCAGTCCGGCGCCGACGGTGCCGTCGACGGCGTTGACGTCGAAGACGGCGGAGCGGATCTGGTCCAGCATGACGGTCCTGCCGCCGGCGACGAGGACCTGTTCGGGGTTGACCTGGCCGGTGATGGTGCGGGTCACCTTGCTGCCGACGACCTCGTCGATGGCGTGCCGGGCCGGGACGGCGACCAGGATCCTGCCCTGGAACAGGGCGGCGCTGGTGGGTCCGCCGGGGACCGGCACCGCGCGGGTGACGGCGCCGTGCAGGACGCCGATCTCCAGTAGCTGGTTCGCGGCGGCGACCGGGGCGAGCAGGGGGCCGCCGGGCCGGGCGTAGGTGAGGTGGCTGACCGCGCCGGGCATCGGCACCACGACCGGTTTGGCGCCGACGTCGTCCAGGGACAGCAGTTCCACCTGGTCAGGCCTGCGGATGGCGACGGCGACCGTGCGGGACAGGGGGTCGACGGCGACGGCGGTGGCCGCGCCGGGCAGGTGGACGACGGTGCCCGCGGTGTTGGCCGCCGGCGGTGGGGAAACGGCCGGGGTGGCCGGGACCAGTGTCGGTGCTGCCTGCAGGTCGTCCTGGGACTGGTTGCCGGTGCATCCGGCGAGTACCAGCACGCCGATCGCGGCGGTGGCGGCCAGTCCTACCCGTCGTAGCAACCCGTTTACCTCCGGCTCGGTCCGCGTTACCCCAGCATCCACGAAGTCGCCGCCGCGGTCACCCCCGGATACCCGTCCGGACGCTCGTGTCGCGGATCCGGATCGGTCAACCGAGGCGGCGTTCGGGGTAGCCGAGTTCGATGTCGCTGACATCATCCAACGCCGCCCGGATGGCCGGTGGGAGTGTCAGGTCCTCGGCGGCCAGGGAGCCGGTGAGTTGCGCGGTGTCGCGGGCGCCGACGACGGGTGCGACGACCCCGGGCCGGTCGCGGACCCAGGCCAGGGCGACGGCCAGCGGTGACGTGCCCAGGCCGTCGGCCGCGGTGACGACGGCTTCGACGATGCGGGCGGCGCGTTCGGTGCGGTGTTGTTCGACGTAGGGGGCGAAGTGCTGGGAGGCGCCGCGGGAGTCGGCCGGGGTGCTGCCGCGGTACTTGCCGGTGAGCACTCCCCTGCCCAGCGGCGCCCACGGCAGCAGGCCGATGCCGTGTTCCAGCGCGGCGGGCACGACCTCGCGTTCGATGCCGCGTTCCAGCAGGGAGTACTCGACCTGGGTGGACACCAGGCGGGTGCGGCCGGGCACGGCGCGCTGCCAGGTGGCGGCGGTGCCCAGTTGCCAGCCGCTGTAGTTGGACACGCCGGCGTAGCGGATCTTGCCGCTGGTCAGGGCGGCGTCCACGGCGGCGAGTGTCTCCTCGATGGGGACGGCTGAGTCCCAGGCGTGCAGTTGCCACAGGTCGATGTGGTCGACGTCGAGGCGGCGCAGCGAGCCCTCCAGGGCGGACAGCAGCGCGGCCCGGGACGCGCCGCCGCCGAACGGGCCGTCGTCGCGGCGGGCGACGGCCTTGGTGGCGATGACCACGTCCTCCCGGCTGACGACGTCGCCGACGAGGACGCCGAGGATGCGTTCGCTTTCGCCGTCGGCGTACACGTCGGCCGTGTCCACCAGCGTGCCGCCGGCGTCCACGAACGCGACGAGCTGGTTGGTCGCCTCGTCGGCGTCCGTGTCCACTCCCCAGGACATGGTGCCCAGGGCCATGCGGGAGACCCGTAGGCCGCTGTGGCCGAGGTGTCGCTGTTCCACGTGCCGGAGCCTACGGTGTTGGCTGGTCATGGTCCTGGCAACCGCGCCACCACCATCAGTCGATCTAGGGAATCTTTGTCACTGTGGCTTCAGTGACGACCAAAATTACTGCCTTCGGCACGGTTTCGGACGACTCGACTAGGGTCCGACCGTGCGACTTGGGCTGAACCTGGGTTATTGGGGAGCTGGCAACGACGCGGCCAACCTGGAGCTGGCGAAGGAGGCCGACCGGCTCGGGTTCTCCGTGGTGTGGGCGGCGGAGGCGTACGGGTCGGATGCGCCGACGGTGTTGGCGTGGGTGGCGGCGCAGACGGAGCGGGTGGACGTGGGTAGCGCTGTGTTGCAGATCCCGGCGCGGTCGCCGGCGATGGCGGCGATGACGGCTGCGACGTTGGACACGTTGTCGGGTGGTCGGTTCCGGTTGGGTTTGGGGGTGTCCGGGCCGCAGGTGTCCGAGGGGTGGCATGGGGTGCGGTTTGACCGGCCGTTGGTGCGGACGCGGGAGTATGTGGACGTCGTGCGGATGGCGTTGCGGCGGGAGCGGGTGCGGTATGCGGGGTCGACGTATCGGTTGCCGTTGCCGGATGGTCCGGGGAAGGCGTTGAAGTTGACGGTGCATCCGGTGCGGGAGCGGATTCCGGTGTATCTGGCGTCGGTGGGGCCGAGGAATCTGGAGTTGACGGGGGAGATCGCGGACGGGTGGTTGGCGATCTTCTTTTCGCCGGAGTATGCGCCGGAGTCGTTGGCGCGGATCGCGGCTGGTCGGGCGCGGGTGGGGGCGTCGATGGAGGGGTTTGACGTGGTGCCGACGGTGCCGTTGGTGGTGGGGGATGACTGGCGGGTGTGTGCGGACGCGGTGCGGCCGTATGCGGCGTTGTATGTGGGTGGGATGGGGAGTCGGGAGCGGAATTTCTACAACGAGTTGGCGTGTCGGATGGGGTTCGGGGAGGCGGCGGCGGTGGTGCAGGAGCGGTATTTGGCGCGGGATTATGCGGGTGCGATGGCGGCGGTGCCGTTGGAGTTTCTGGATGCGACGTCGTTGTTGGGGCCGGTGGAGCGGGTGCGGGATCGGTTGGTGGCGTTGGCTGAGGTGGGTGTGACGACGTTGACGGTGTCGTTGCCGGCGGGTGTGGGTGGGGTGGGTGCGTTGCGGTCGGTGGTGGCGGCGTTGGATGCCGCTGGTGTGGGTGGGTGATCGGGTTTCGTAGGCTCGGTGTCGTGGCTACGGTGATTTTGTTGCGGCATGCCCGGTCGAGTGCGAACGGGGCGGGGGTGTTGGCTGGTCGGACGCCGGGTGTGGGGTTGGATGAGGCCGGGTTGGGGCAGGCGGCGGGGTTGGTGGGGCGGTTGGCTGGGGTGCCGGTGGCGGCTGTGGTGTCGTCGCCGTTGCGGCGGTGTCGGCAGACGGTGGCGCCGTTGGTGGCTGATCGTGGGTTGTCTGTGGTGTGGGATGGTCGGTTGGCTGAGGTGGATTACGGGGAGTGGACGGGTCGGAAGTTGTCGTCGTTGGCGAAGGAGTCGTTGTGGCGGGTGGTGCAGGCGCATCCGTCGGCTGCGGTGTTTCCTGGTGGTGAGGGTTTGGCTGGGGTGCAGGCGCGGGCGGTGGCGGCGGTGCGGGCGCATGGTGAGCGGGTGGTGGCTGAGCATGGGGATGGTGCGGTGTGGGTGGTGTGTAGTCATGGGGATGTGATCAAGGCGGTGTTGGCCGATGCGTTAGGGGTGCATCTGGATTCGTTTCAGCGGATTGTGGTGGATCCGTGTTCGTTGTCTGTGGTGCGGTATACGGATACGCGGCCGTTTGTGTTGCGGGTGAATGACATGGGTGGGGATTTGTCGGGGTTGGTGCCGCCGAAGCCGAGGGGGAAGCGGCGGTCGCGGAAGAAGGCTGGTTCGGATGCGGTGGTGGGTGGTTCGACGGGTGGTTAGAGGCCGAGTTTGGTGACGGCGTTGTCGTCGAGTGGGTTGGCGGTGCGGATGTAGCGGTGGACGGTGGTGGGGTTGGTCCAGCGGCCTTGGCGCATGATTTCGCGGTCGCTGGCGCCGCCGAGGGCGGCTTGGGTGGCGAAGCCGGCGCGGAGGGAGTGGCCGGCGAAGTCGGTGGGGTTGTGGCCGGCGCGGTGTGCGTAGCGTTTGACGAGTTCGGCGACGGCGCGGCCGCTGATGGGGGTGTCGGCGATGTGGCCGTGGCGGTTGATGGCGGGGAAGAGTGGTTGGTTGGGGATGGTGGGTGGGGTGTGGTTGTGGCAGCGGTGGATGTCGGTGGGGTGGGGTTGGTTGAGGATGTCGCGGATGGTGCCGTTGGGTTTGGCGGCGAGGATGTCGATCCAGTTGGCGTGGGCGCAGATGGGGCAGGTGTCGGGTTGGGCGCCGCGGGGGAGGGCGATGTGGTGTTCTGCGGTGCCGGTGGGGTCGGTTTTGGTGGTGTTGAGGTTGATGGTGAGTAGTGGTTCGCCGGTGCGGTGGTCGGTGTGGGTGTGGACGTCGTTGGTGGTGATGGCGGCGAGTTCGGTGCGGCGGAGGGCGCCGGCGAAGCCGATGAGGAGTAGGAGGGTGTCGCGGCGGCGGGTGGTGCCGGTGGGCCAGGTGTCGTCGGGTCGTTGGGCGAGCATGTCGGTGAGGGTGTGGAGGAGGATGGGGCGTTTGCGGTGGGGTTGGGTGTTGCGGGCGCGGCGGATGCCGCGGAGGGTGAGTCGGATGATGTCGGTGCGGGTGGGGGAGGGTAGGCCGGCGGCGGTGTGGATGGCGGCGATGGCGGCGGCTTTGCGGTGGAGGGTGGCGGGGGTGTAGCGCCAGCCGGTGGTGGTGGTTTGGTCGGCCATGGTGGCGAGGTAGACGGCGATGTCGAGTGGGTTGGCGGGGAGTGCGGTGTGGCCGTGGGTGTCGCACCAGGTGACCCAGGTGTGCCAGTCGGTGCGGTAGGCGCGGACGGTGTTGGTGGCTTGGGCGTTGGTGAGGTAGCGGGTGAGGGCGTCGGCTTGGTGGTCGGGGTAGCGGTTGCGGGCGGCGGTGAGTTGGGTGGTGTCGACGAGGACGCTGCGGGTGGTGCGGTCGAGTGCGGTGGTGACTTCGGTGGGGAGGTGGTCGCGCAGCGTCATGGTGGTCATGATGGCGGGCCGGTGAGATCGACTTGTTACGGGGGTTTTGTGGACCTGGTTCGGCGAATCGGTTGGGTGAGGGTGCAGGCTGTAGGCGACCCAGCAGATCCGGCAAAAGGGGTGTCATGGACATCGTCAATCCGGCCCTCAACGACTACCTGCTCGCGCACTGCACAGCGGCTGACGAGGTGTTGCGGGACCTGGCGGCGGAGACTCGGTTGGTCGCGGCCGAGCACGTCGGTATGCAGGTCAGCCAGGATGAGGGTGAGTTCCTCACCATGTTGGTGCGGCTGATCGGCGCGCGGGAGGCCGTCGAGGTGGGTGTGTTCACCGGGTATTCGTCGGTGTGTATCGCCCGTGGCCTGCCGAAGGATGGGCACCTGTTGGCGTGTGACGTGAGTGAGCAGTGGACGTCGGTGGCGCGCCGCTACTGGGCGCGGGCCGAGGTGGCGGAGAAGATCGAGCTGCGGATCGGGCCGGCGGTGGACACGTTGGAGGCGTTGCCGGCGGACGAGGTGATCGATTTCTCGTTCATTGACGCGGACAAGGTGGGTTATCCGCGTTACTACGCCGAGTTGGTGGCGCGCACCCGGCCTGGTGGGCTGCTGGTGTTGGACAACGTGCTGCGTACCGGTCGGGTGGTTGACGTGACCTGTCAGGACGATGCGGACGTGGCGATGCGGCAGGTGAACGACGCGATCGTCGCGGACGAGCGGGTCGAGTCGGTGATGTTGCCGTTGCGGGACGGTGTCACCCTGGTGCGGAAGAGGTAGCGGCCGGGCGGAGGGTGTCGCGCCATTCGGCGGCCAGGTCCTGGATGGGCAGGTCGAGCACGTCGCACAGGCAGGCGATGGTGCCGAAGGCGGGCGTGGGCAGCCGGCCGGTTTCGATCTTGCGGAGGGTTTCCGGGGAGATGCCGGCGGCGTGGGCGATGTCGGCGAGGTCGCGGCCGGCTCGTGCGTCCCGTAGCAGTTGGCCGAGGCGGCGGCCGGCCTCGATCTGTTCGGGGGTGAGCGGGTTGCGGACCACGCACCAAAGGGTACGGCTGGTATTTCAATACCACCACCCGCTAAGCTCGGTATTATTATCCCGGCTTGGAGGTGCCTGTGATCGAGTTGAAGTCGCCCGCCGAGATCGCGCGGATGCGCGTCACCGGGGAGTTCGTCGCCTCGGTGCTGGCCGACCTGGCCGACCGGGCCGCCGTGGGCGTCAATCTGCTCGACCTGGAACAGCGCGTCCGCGACCTGGTCGCCGAACGCGGCGCCCAGTCCTGCTACTGGGACTACGCGCCCTCGTTCGGCAACGGGCCGTTCCGCAACATGATCTGCCTGTCCGTCAATGACGCCGTGCTGCACGGCCTGCCGCACGACTACCGGCTGCGCGACGGGGACGTGCTGTCCATGGACCTCGCCGTGTCGGTGGACGGCTGGGTCGCCGACGCCACCCGCACCGTCATCGTCGGCACCGCGGCGGCCGAGGACCGGCGGCTGGTCCGGGCCACTCAGGAAGCCCTGGCCGCCGGCATCGCGGCCGCCGTGCCCGGCAACCGGCTCGGTGACGTGTCCGCCGCGATCGGTGCCGTCGCCGCCCGCCACGGCTACCCGGTGAACACCGAGTTCGGCGGCCACGGCCTTGGCCGCACCATGCACGAGGAACCGCACGTCCCGAACAAGGGCCGGCCCGGCCGGGGTCTGCTGCTGCGGCCCGGTCTGACCCTCGCCTTGGAACCGTGGTTCGCCGCCACCACGGACAAGATCACGTTCGACGAGGACGGGTGGACGATCCGCTCCGCCGACGGCTCCCGCACGGCCCACTCCGAACACACCGTCGCCATCACCGACGACGGACCCGTCGTGCTCACCGCTCCCTGAGATTCGTCGCACCAACGCTCTCTGGCCCGGTCCCCGGCGGACCGGTCTCGCGCGGCTTAACCGCCGATAATGTTCACTTATCGGTGGTCACGATCATGGGCGACTCGCCGATTCCGATTCGTTGCGTAGCGCTGGTTAACGTTACGCTACGATACTCGCGTGACGATTGACGAAGCCGACACCGCGCCGGCAAGCTCCGGCCTGACCTGCGGATATCCCGGCTGTGAGCGGCCCGTGCTGCGCACCGGAGGACCGGGGCGGCCGTCCGAATACTGCGATCTGCCCGAGCACACCCGTTGGCGGGCCTGGCGGGAACGCCAACGTATTCGGGAAGCGGAGCAACAGCAGCCAACCGTCACCGTGACGAAACAGGCGCAGGGGACACCGGCCACCGCCGCGCACAGCCGGGCCGACGAATTGACCAACCGGATCCGCCTGCTCGTCACCGAACTGACCACCTCACTCACCGGCGTGGTCCGCGAACTGGACACCATGACCGACCCCGCCACCGTGGCCGCCGAACTCGACGCCGTCCGCACCGACGCGGCCCGGCGCATCGCCGCCGCCCAGGCCGACCTCGCCAAGGCCGAACAGCGCCGCCGCGCCGCCGAACGAGCCCGCGACCAGGCCGAAGCCGCAGCCCAGGACGCCGTCGACGCGGCCGCCCAGGCCGAACAGGCAGCCGCCGACGCCCACGCCGCCCGCCACGCCGCCGTCACCGAAGCCCAGGACACCGTGCAGCGCGTCGAAGACGAACTGGCCACCGTGAGAATCGAGGCCGAGGACGAGATCGCCGCGATCCGCCGGGACGCCGCCGACCTCACCGAACAGGCCAGGGTCCGCGCCGACCAACGCATCCAGCAGCACGAACACGACACGGCCGACCGGATCGCCGCCATCGAACACGCGGCCGCCGAACAGGTCGCGCAGGCCCGGCGGGAACGCGACGAAAGCCGGACCGCGGCGCGGGCAGCCGAGCTGGCCGCCGGACGGTCGGATCAGGCCGCCGCAGACGCCACCGCCGAAGCCGACCGGCTCCGCCGCGAACTGGCCACCGTCCGGGCCGAACTCGCCGAAACGCGGCGGGCCGCGCAACGGCAGGCCGACGAACGGCAGGCCGCGTTCGACCAGGAACTGGCCCGGCAACGTGCCGAAGCCGCCGAAACATTGCGCGCTGCTGGCCAGGCCGCCGACCAACGGGTCGCCGCGGCCGAGGAGCTCAAAGCCCAACTGCTGGCCAGGGCGCAACGCGCCGAAGCCCACGTGGACGCGCTCCTGGGCCAACCGAAGACAAGCGATAGCCGGCGACCTGGCGCCGACCGGCCAGGCGAGCAGTGACTCGGCGGCCGTCGGCGGGCCACCCGGATCGACGCCGGCTCACCTGGCGACCAGCCGGTCGGCGTTGCCCAGCACGGCGGCGCCGGGTGCGGGGCCGCGGGCGCGCAACACGGCCAGGTCGGACAGGGCGTCGGCGCATCTGGCGGCCTGGCGCTCACCGGCCAACGAGCACTGACTGTTCGACAGCCC